>JAAHHL010001264.1 GCA_010672185.1 Caldora sp. SIO3E6
TCAAGGCTAATAGCTCAAGTCCATTAAAATGGACTAAATTTTTCGGCTTTACCTTAAGTTAGTCATCTTTAGATGACTTGAGCTATAAGAAAAGGAACTTGAGTTCCAGGCGGGGCAAGGGTTTCACCTTAAGTTGACACCAATGAATGCTTGCGCCCTCCAGTAGCTATGTTTTCTAACCAAAAAGCCAGATTTTTAATCGTTCCGATGCAACCGGAATTGATATCATACCAAATCCGGTTACAATAGAGCTGTTTTGAGGAAACCGTGAAATCCCTGTAGGGACGTTTCATGAAACGTCTCTACAATGTGGGCATAGCGGGTATATCGATACCGGATTTTGTATCATACCCCTGATTCACCAGCAGTATCTTTTAATAAGTCGGGTTTCTTAATCTGTCGGACTTATTAAGAATCAATTCTCTCCCTAACTAACCGAATACCTTCCCAGGCTGTTATTCGTCCTGCTTGTCGCTCATCTAGTAATACTAAGTAAGCATAAAGCGGGTAAATTTCATCTATCTTTTGTTGATACTTGCGGCTGATAGCTTCACTCTCCCCCAGAAACCCGACTTCTTTAATAAGTCGGGTTTCTTAATCTGTCGGACTTATTAAGAATCAATTCTCTCCCTAACTAACCG
Organism: Caldora sp. SIO3E6; assembly: GCA_010672185.1. GTDB lineage: Bacteria > Cyanobacteriota > Cyanobacteriia > Cyanobacteriales > Coleofasciculaceae > Caldora. The sequence continues at coordinate 642 of JAAHHL010001264.1, forward strand.
AATACCTTCCCAGGCTGGTATCCGACCTGCTTGTCGCTCATCTAGTAATACTAAGTAAACATAAAGTGGGTAAATTTCATCTATCTTTTGTTGATACTTGCGGCTGAGAGATTCACTTTGTTGACAGCTTAATTTAATATGCTTGAGGGCTTCTCTGTTTTGGGATAGTTCCTGATAGGTTAATGACAAAACTTGATAGATAACAATAAAAAAAAGCAGAGGGAAGTACAAAATTAGGAAATCTCTAGCTTCGTCTGCTTCAATTACGTCCCATAGGTCTAAGTTAATAACTCGGTTGAGGTATTGGTTGAGGTATCGGTTGAGAACTCGGTTGAGGTATTGGCTGAGAACTCGGTTGAGGTATTGGTTGAGGTCTTGGTTGAGGGCTCGGTTGAGGACTCGGTTGAGGTAAAAGTCGAGCTCTCGGTTGAGGACTCGGTTGAGGTATTGGTTGAGAACTCGGTTGAGGTATTGGTTGAGAACTCGGTTGAGAACTCGGCTGAGGACTTGGTCTCGGTAAAAGTCTTGGTCTCGGTTGAAGTAAAAGTCTCGGTCGAGGTTGAGCTTGAGAACTCGGTTGAGGTAGAAGTAGAGGTTGAGCTTGAAAACTCGGTTGAGGTAGAAGTAGAGGCTTAGATCCCGGTTAAGAACAACCACCTCAGCTAATTTACTGTACCAGTTTTGCCACTGAGTTGCTTCTATTCCAGCAATCACATACTCTCCTTCATCTCTGCACCAACAGCCAATCTGCCTCTTTGTAGCAGAATACTCTTTGACTTCAGCTAAAGTAGGCAATCTATACCTAAATCCCAGCTCAGAGTGCTGTCGAGTCAACCATTCACAAAACTCTGCCGCATCACTGGCTCGTACTCCAGTAATCGGCTTTTGGGAATCTCCAGGAAGAAACCTATAATCTTTCCAATGAGCCGGTTGGCGATTTTCACCTGCTTGGCGCTTCTCATCAATAAATAATTGATATTCGGCACAGGTAATGTAGCTAAGGTCAATTTCGACATTGTCATCGAGTATTCGCCACTGCATTTCTCTGTTGTTTGGTAAAGTTGTCGAGAACCCCGACTTCTTGAAGAAGTCGGGGTTCTGGGAAATTCAAGAACTCACTACCGCATTTTTCAGTCTTCGTGATAACTGTACTTGAGCTGCCAGTTTAGATACTTCTGGATCTGGGGATTCCAAATCTGACTCCAGTTTAGCTTCCAACTGTTGCCGTACCCCTGGCTCAAGCCGATTGCCTTCTGTCAAACAATCATAGGCAATAGTTAAAGAGGCAACCGTCGGATTAGCCAAGGCTGCTTTAATCAGGTTGGTAGTGTCACTTTTAGCAGCATAGAGGCGGATCGTTTCATGCCACCAGGAATCATTGATTTTCTGTATTAAAGGTTTTTCTTGATTAGTCTCCTTCACATAGGCTGCGGCTAAGTATTCCTGAAAACTTAGATGAGCAAATTCATAAAGTCCTAGCTCTTTTTCTACCAATAAGCCACTGACATTTTCGATATGTTTAAGGAATTGCTCTGGCTGGATTTGATTACCTGCTACTGCTGCTAACTGCTTTTGAATAATCCCTACTCCTTGAGCCAGGGTAAATTCACGGGTTTGCTTGATCATTAAATTCAGCGCCAGCACTTGCAGCACCGATTGTTGTTGCCCGACATTGAGGGGGATATTATCCGGGACACCTTTAGCCTGCTGGCGTCGTATCAATAACACTTCACAAATTTCCCCATAGAGTTCCACCCTTGATCCTGGTAATGCACCCCGGTTATCGTGAACCAGAGCAATCATTGTCAGTAACAAGGGGTTACATGCCATTGCTACCAGCGGGGGAAATTTTTTGAGGCGCTTAATAAGA
>JAAHHL010001265.1 GCA_010672185.1 Caldora sp. SIO3E6
CTCCCGTGGAACTGGCATCTTGCCAGTTCCACGGGAGTCAAGTTGATGGTTATGTCTTTAAGATATGAGGATTGGTACTTTTATCTACAGGTGCACACTTTTTCCATTATTACTAATAATAGCACAAAGTAATTGCTATCAAATGATACTGCTATCGGAAGCGATCGCATATTTGATGAACTATCAGCACCTCAGCTTTTTGTCCTTAAATTTGAAATACATCTGTGGAACAGGCTTCTAGCCTGTGTCGGTAACTGCTGTACTGGCAAGATGCCAGTTCCACGGGAGTCAAGTTGATGGTTATGTCTTCAAGATATTAGAATTTGTACTTTATCTACAGGTGCACACCTTCTCCATTATTACTAATGATAACACAAAATAATTGCTATCAAATGATACTGCTATCGAAGGCGATCGCATACTTGATGAACTATCAGCACCTTGGCTTTTTGAGAGCAAATTTGAAATACATCCGTGGAACAGGCTTCTAGCCTGTGTCTGACTCTGTTGTACTGGCACCGATGCTAGTCTCACAAAAAGTCTGTTATTTAGTGCAGTCTTATGAGAGTTCACCAACATGTTTCAAAACTGCATCAATAAAGCGTTGGCTAAAATAAATGCCTTCCTTGTGCATAGCATGTAAGAATGGATTAACAGCATCAATTTCTCCTATCTGCTTGGCCTTAATGAGTAAACCAACAGAACCAGTTACATTTAGCTGTAGGGATTGAGCAACTTTGCGTCCAGTTAGTTCATCAATTAGTACTAAACTTGCTTTTTGTTCTAGAGCCAAGGCAATGACAGCAGCTTCTCCTCTATCCAATGTCGGCAGTAGCAATTGCATTTGGGTTTGAGATTGGAGGGATTCCACCTGAATCCAAGATTCATCAGCAAGAATGATAGCACCGGGTGCAGTGGAAGAATAGGCAGATACTTCTTGTGCAACAGCTTCGGGAATGAGTAAGTTACCAACTATTTTTTGCATCAAGGGTAATTGCCCAATCTTGGCAAAGGCAATCAGAGGAGTGGCATTGCTGACGATTTTATTCATTTAATGGAAGTTGTGCAATACCAGCTAAGTCAGTTGTCAAAGCCGATTCATCATAGTCAAAGAGGATAATGCCTTTGGTGGATAGTAAGTCCATAAAAGCAAGTCGGTTCATGCCAGCTAATTCTGCTGCTTTACCTAGAGATAGCTTTTTTTCCTGGTAAAAAGCAATAGCAGCGAGGAGTCGAATATTTTGAGTGAGGTCTTGAACACCCATCTTTAAAGCTGCGAGGATGTCTTGGGAAATTTCAAGAGTAATGGTTTCAGTATTCATCTAGCTTAGGCATTCGAGTTGCTGTACTGGCATCGATGCCAGTTCCACAGGAGGAAAGTTGATGGTTATGCCTTCAAGATATTAGGATTTGCACTTTTATCTACAGGCGCACACCTTCTCCATTATTACTAATAATAGCACAAATTAATTGCCATCAAATGATACTGCTGTCAGAGGCGATCGCATACTTGATTAACTATCAGCACCTCAGCTTTTTGACCTAAAATTTGCCATACATCCGTGGAACAGGCTTCTAGCCTGTGTCTGAGTCTGCTGTACTGGCAAGATGCCAGTTCCACAGGAGGAAAGTTGCTGTACTGGCATCGATGCCAGTTCCACAGGAGGAAAGTTAATGGTTATGCTTTCAAGATATCAGGATTAGCACTTTTATCTACAGGCGCACACCTTCTCCATTATTACTAATGATAGCACAAATTAATTGCCATCAAATGGTACTGCTGTCAGAGGCGATCGCATATTTGATGAACTATCAGCACCTCAGTTTTTTGACCTAAAATTTGTAATACATCTGTGGAACAGGCTTCTAGCCTGTGTCTTACTGGCATCCTGCCAGTTCCACAGGAGAATTTTAAGTGAATTTACCCGTAGGGTGAGCATTATCTAAGATATTCAATTTTACCAGATTTAGTAGTGCGAGCATCTTGCTCGCTACTGATACCAGGAATGAGCATCTTGCTCGCTAGAATTTGAATCCAAGGCTGGTTGTGGAATCTAACCGGTTAGTTATGTCTAGGGGAACATTTTTGGTAATCGATTGGTTATCGAGAGGGCGGGTTTTGTATTAAGATTGTTGCCAAAAGCGTTAAGGGTGACCCTAAACCCGCCCCTACAATATGTACAATTTAATTCACATTAGACGTAATTCTAAATTCTAAATTCTAAATTCTAAATTCTTCCTAATCCTCTGGCTGGGAAATCAACAGAGGGTCTTGATATAGAGGTACACTGAAGGTAACTGTTGAGCCTAGCCCTTCCCCCAAGCTGTAAAAATTCACATCACCACCCATAGTTTCGATCAGCTTTTGGGAAATAGTCAGTCCTAAACCAGTACCACCGTATTTACGAGTGCTGGAGCCGTCAACCGCAACAGCGTCGCATACTCGATCAGTGCCGGACCCGTTTCCCCCGCCGCCTCTAACGCTTCGGCCAACATTTGGCGTAACAAAT
>JAAHHL010001266.1 GCA_010672185.1 Caldora sp. SIO3E6
TTTTCTATAATTGAACTACCATAACCAATGACTGAATCCCTCTTTTGTGTAGAAAACTTGCGGGTTGCCTATCCCAGTAGCCAGTCAGGGAAAAAGCTCAGCTGGGCGGTAAATGATGTCTCTTTCACCTTGGATGCCGGAGAGCGCTTGGGGTTAGTAGGGGAATCTGGTTGTGGTAAGTCAACCCTAGGTAGAGCCGCAATGCGGTTGTTACCCTCTGCTACCCAAATAGAGGGACAGGTAAAGTTTGCCGGAAAGTCAGTTTTTGATTTGAACTCCAGCCAACTGCGCCAATTTCGAGGGGAAGCGATTGCCCTGGTATTTCAAGACCCCATGACTCGCCTCGATCCCCTGATGACAATTGGGGACCATTGTCTGGAAACCTTAAGAGCACATCAACCTGAGCTCTCGCGACGCCAGAGTAAAACTAAGGCGATTGCAACCCTAGAAGCTGTCAATATTCCAGAAAACCGCTGGGAGCAATACCCCCACGAGTTTAGTGGTGGCATGCGACAACGGGTAGCGATTGCACTAGCACTATTGCTCAATCCCAAACTTATTGTGGCAGATGAGCCCACCACTAGCTTAGATGTTACCGTCGCTGCACAGATTTTACAGGAACTAACTCGACTTTGCCGGGAACGGGATATGGCATTGTTGCTCATTTCCCATGACTTAGCAATGGTAGGGGAATATTGCGGCAGAATTGCTGTAATGTATCAGGGAAAGATTGTGGAAACTGGAGCCGTAGAAACCATTCTGCGACAACCAAGCCATGAGTATACCAAGTCTCTTTTAGAGGCAGCACTGCATTTGCAAGCTGTTGAGGGAGCTGAGGGAGCTGAGGGAGCTGAGGGAGCTGAGGGGGCTGAGGGAGCTGAGGGAGCTGAGGGGGCTGAGGGAGCTGAAGGAGAGGCGGAGAAATTAAATATACCAATTCCCAATTCCCAATTCCCAATTCCCAATTCCCAAACAACAAACAACAAACAACAAACAACAAATAACAATCCCTTACTACAAGTAACCAATCTCAAGCAGTATTTCACTTTGGAAGGGAATTTTATTGAACAACTGTTTAAGAAAGAAAGTACAGTTATCAAAGCTGTAGACAATGTGAGTTTTAGCCTCTATACCGGGGAAGTACTGGGATTAGTAGGAGAGTCTGGTTGTGGCAAAAGTACTCTTTCGAGGACTATCTTGCAATTAATGCGTCCTACTTCTGGAAGTGTGGAATTTTTGGGAGAAGATTTAACTCAACTAAATCGACAATCTTTAAGAACCATTCGTCGTCAAATCCAAATGGTGTTTCAAGATCCTAATGCTTGCCTCAATCCCTTGATGACAGTGGGGGAAAGTATTGCCGATCCTTTATTTATACATCAGGTGGCTGACACTACGCAAGCAAAAATCCAGGTCAAGGAAATGTTAGAGCGAGTGGGATTGACACCAACAGATGACTACTATAATCGTTACCCAGGGGAGCTATCGGGAGGACAACAACAAAGAGTTGCGATCGCGCGGGCTTTGATTACTCGCCCTAATCTGTTAATTTGTGATGAACCAGTCAGTATGCTGGATGCTAGTGTCCAGACCCAGGTACTGGAATTGATGCAGGAGTTAAAGGCGGAATTTAACCTAACTTATTTGTTTATCACCCATGATCTCTGGGTAGCCAGATTTTTTTGCGATCGCATTGCGGTAATGAACAGTGGACAAATTGTAGAACTTGGTCCCACGGGGGAATTGTTCACTAATCCCCAACACCCCTACACTCAGACACTCTTAGATGCTGCTCCTTTGCTAGCGAAACAGCAAGGATAATCTGAAAAGGCAGAAGGCAGGAGGCAGAAGGCAGAAGGCAAGAGGGTTTGGCGGGGGTAGCGCGTTGCCCGTGGGGCGACTCTGAAGAAACACACTCAGTGGAATCGACGTAAGTTGGGTCGAGGCAACGAGACCCAACAAAGCGCACGACTGTGTTGGGTCTCGCTATCGCTCTACCCAACCTACAGTTTTAGGTGTGTCACGCCATTAGTAGTTAAATTAAAGTAAGTGACCTCATTATACAGTATCAGGTACACTTGAGTAATATTGAACATGGGCAGGGAAAGTATCAACAATGTTCCTGATTGATGCTACTATTTAGCAGGTTAATAATGGAGAACTATTACTGCCATGTCTTTGTTCAAGAAGATTGCTAACCAAATTAAGACTTGGTTTCCTGCTCCCATTGTTCATGCTCACTGCGATGGCCCTTGTGGAGTATATGATCCTGCTTCAGCCAGAATTGCAGCTGAAGCAGTTGTATCAATGACCAATAAGATCCTGGCTCTGGAACTTCCACCGGCTGGTGATGCTAAGGCTACGGCTGCCTACGAAAACACTGTCACTCGGTATATCCAAATCAAAGAAGAACAAGCGCAACTCACTAAAAAAGAATTGCTGGTTCTGTGGACAGATTACTTCAAGCCTGTGCATCTAGAGCAATTCCCAGATTTGCATACCAAGTTT
>JAAHHL010001267.1 GCA_010672185.1 Caldora sp. SIO3E6
TACTAAAAATGAGCGATTGCGTAACCCAACACCGGAGGGTGCTGCGTTTTATTCCTAAAATATCTTAGTTTTCACAAGACCAGCTCCCCAAGCTTACCCAGGGATTTCCCACTCCTAGTCCAATTAGCAAGTAGGGTGTCGTTAGGCAACGCCGTAACGCACCTTATTCACCTCTATAGATGAGGATGGAGCGTTACGTTACACGAAATTTACAGTATCTTTTGTAACGTTTAGTAAATTTTTGCATAAATCTCTCACCCAAGTATGAGTAATTTTTAAAGGGTTGTAAACTAAAAGTGACTAATAACCATTAATGTCATCTTGCCAAAAAATCGGCTCTCCCGAAATAAGTGTGGCAAATCACTATTGAATCTAAGATAGCCAAAAAAATTACAATCCTCTTAGCAATAATTTTTTATAGGAGTTATTTTGCATGTTAAAGCGGTTTGTCAGAAATACTCTAGCTTGTAGTTGCCTAACCTATTGTTTGAGTATAACAGTATGCGCATTACCCGTCAGTGCTACGCAAATTAAACAGAATAAAGATTACGAAAATTTTACAGAATGGTGTGAGAATATTGAACATATTTCACCAGCAGCTAGAAAGACTGTAGAAACATTAATGAAAACAGTTGAAACTAAAGATTGTTTGACAGCTGGGATGAAATTATCAAAATTGACTGAACTGTCCTTATCAAATCCATCTATCAGCGATATCAATCCCCTATCTGGATTAACCAACCTGACTCAACTCAATATAGACCTCTCTGGGGACGGAATTACAGATATCAGTCCTTTATCTCAATTAACTAATCTCACTCAACTAGGTATAAATATCACTGGGGGCGGAATTACAGATATCAGTCCTTTATCTCAATTAACTAATCTCACTCAACTAGGTATAAATATCACTGGGGGCGGAATTACAGATATCAGTCCTTTATCTCAACTGACTAATCTCACTCAACTCAATATAGACCTCTCTGGGGACGGAATTACAGATATCAGTCCTTTATCTCAATTAACTAATCTTACTCAACTAGGTATCAGCAGTTGGGAAATAACAGATATCAGCCCTTTATCTCAACTAACTAATCTCACCCAACTCGATATCAGCAGTTGGGAAATAACAGATATCAGTCCTTTATCTCAACTAACTAATCTCACTCAAATGAGACTCGAACTACTAGGTGATGAAATTGTAGATATGAGTCCACTATCTGAATTGACTAATTTGACTTATCTCATGCTTCAAGGGAAACAAATAAAATCTGTCAGTTCTTTATCTAGGTCGAATAATCTAACTAGGATATGGATTAAAAACACTCAAATTACAGATGTTAATTCACTATCGGGGTTAACTAATTTGAATGGACTCTGGGTTATGAATAATCAAGTAACAGATATTAGTGCCCTATCTGGATTAACTAATCTGACTGAACTTTGGTTAGATAATAATAAAATAGTAGACATCAGTCCACTATCTGGGTTGACTAATCTGATTGAACTCTCGATTGATGATAATCAAGTTAAAGATGTCAGTCCCTTATCTGCATTATCTAATCTAACTAAGCTTTGGCTCAATAACAATCAAATCAAAGACGTCACTTCACTGTCGCAATTAAATAATTTAATTAAATTACAAATCAGTGATAACCAAATTAAAAATATGAGTCCCCTATCGAAATTAACTAATTTAGAATATCTTGTTATTCAGGACAATTTGATTGCTAATCCTATCTGTCCAATTCAGCCAGGGTTTATTTGCAAACACAAACACGGTGGTCCAAGCCATAGGGGTAATTACCGTTGTGGTGGTAATAGGGTTAAATGCGGAGGTGAAAGCGAACAGCCTCTTAAATTCCCTACTGAATTTTAACCCAAATGCTTACCAAGCCAGTAGGGTGTCGTTAGGCAACGCCGTAACGCACCTTATTCACCTCTATAGATTAGGATGGTGCGTTACGTTTCACTCAATCTGAATCAATTCCCTGCTGCTTCAGCAAAGACTTCAATCGAGCAATTTCAGCTTCAGCCTCTTCATGGCTCAAAAGTTGTTGTCCAGTTTGGGGGTTAAAGAATCGCAATTGCCCGTTGAGCGATCGCAAATCCAACCCTAATACCTTACTTTGGATAGACATTGTACCATCAGTCAACTGGGTAGATTTGAGCGGCTGGTAGATTCCGTTAATCAATTGCCTTCCTTTTAGCGGTGGGTTGAGATAATCTCCTGTCGGATCGAACTGAAAATACTCTTGTACTCCCAGTTTGGCATATTTCTGGGGTTTGTCTTCTTCATCGTTTTCCTGAGTGGATTTAGAAGTCACTTCCAGGACAAAATTTGGGACTTTTCCCCCTTCCTCCCAAACTTTATAACTGGTGCGAGGGTAATCTCGAATTCCAAAAACCACAAAGACATCAGGAGCGACTTTAGCACTGGGGATTCCCTGTTTGTAGAAAATTTCCAGGTTGCCAGAGACGTAGACATCATGCCGTTGTTGGAA
>JAAHHL010001268.1 GCA_010672185.1 Caldora sp. SIO3E6
TCCCACTTGGGAAGAGACACATACAGTGAGACGCTTAGCTGTAGGAATACCGACAGTTTCGATAATCTGACCATCTGCCAACCGCAGTAGGTACTTCACCGTACCATCTGCTGCTTCTAGACGATAGTGTAAACTGGAACGACCAAGGGACACATCTGCCACAACTTCCCGCCACTGTTTAGGTAAGACTGAAATTTCCTTCAAAGATCGTACACCTTTTTGATAGATCCAACTATGTAACTGACGTCCTCGATAAGCCGGTTGTCCTTGTTGCTGAACCCATTCGGTTAATTGAGCCAAGGAAGCTCCCAACAGGGGAGGGATTGAGGCTGTCAGAGATTCGTCTGAATGATTAGTGTTTTCCGAGGGAATCTGAGCCAGACGGGAGTTAGCAGGCATAACAGATGATTTTAAGGTAATTTTCAGTATTGTAGACAACAATGAGGAATGTAGAATTAAGAATTAAGAATTAAGAATTATTGATTTTAAATTCTCCATTCTCCATTCTCCATTCTCCATTCTCCATTCTCCATTCTCCATTCTCCATTCTCCATTCTCCATTCTCCATTCTCCATTCTCCCAGGGTGACATTACCAACTCAATATTTATTCTACACCGTGATTAATTACATCTGCGGAAATAAAATCTAATGTCATCTCATATTTTAAAGTTGCTTGATTCATTTCAAGCTCGTCTATCTCGAAATATTGCTTTTTGGATATTTGCTAGTATTGTTGTTATTGAAGCAATTATTTTAGTTCCTTCCTACTACAGAGAAAAGCAGGATTTGCTTAATGATTTAGAGGAAGTATCCGAAGCCGTTGTCAACTCTTCAACCCGCTGGCATCAGGAGAGTATGTCACATCAAGAGCTCGCTAAAAAATTAGAAAATATCATTAGCGAGCCGGTAATTAAAGGAGTGGCAATTTACAAGCCAGATGGACAAACTTTAGTTATGGCTGGAGAATTGCCTGCCATTGAAATATCAGAAATTAAAAATATTAAAGATTGCCAGTTATGTAGGCGTCGCTTAGTTGATAATCACTATGATGTCGCTTGGTCAACTCATAAACAAGGGGTGGAGAAAATTATTGTTATTCGTCATGACGCCTCAGAGATTCAACCTCAATTGAACCAATTTATTATCAGTATTGCTGGTCTAGTTTTAATTATCTCTGTTTTTGTGACGGCAACAACAATGATTGTGTTGGGAGCTACGGTTATTTCCCCGATTTTACGACTTCGCGATGACCTTATGGCAGTAGGAGAAACCCTCAATAATAATGGCCAACAGCATCCTAACTTTTACGCTATGTCTGTTCAGCGCCGGGATGAGTTAGGAGAAGTTTTACAAGCGTTTAATTTGATGTTTAAACGGGTTTCTTGGGAAATTACAGAACGTAAGCGAGCCGAAAACAAAGTTCGTGCGGAACAGGAAAAGTCTGACCGCTTGTTGCTCAATATTTTACCAGAGCCCATTGCCCAGCAACTCAAAGAAGGAAAGAGCAATATTGCTGATGGTTTTACTGAGGTCACAATTCTGTTTGCCGATATCGTTGGCTTTACCAAACTCTCGGAAAAGATTTCTCCCCAAGAAATTGTTACGTTGCTTAACGAAATTTTTACAGGATTTGATCAACTTAGCGAGGAACATGGCTTAGAAAAAATTAAAACTATTGGAGATGCCTATATGGTGGCTAGTGGTCTTCCGATGCCGAGGCAAGACCATGCCGAAGCAATTGCCGAAATGGCTTTGGACATGCAGCAGGAAGTCTCTCGCTTTAACGCTAAACATCAAGCTAACCTAAGCATCCGCATTGGCATTAATACTGGTCCGGTGGTGGCGGGGGTAATTGGCACGAAAAAGTTCATTTACGATCTCTGGGGAGATGCGGTGAATACTGCCAGCCGTATGGAGTCCCACGGAATTCCTGGTTGCATCCAGGTTACTGAATCCACCTATAAGCATTTACAATATCAATATCAGTTTGAAGAGCGGGGTAAGATTCAGGTTAAAGGCAAAGGAGAGATGATTACTTATCTGTTAACCCACCAGAAAGTACAAAAATTTCCTAAGTAGGTAGGTGTTATGGGCTAGGGTTACTCAAAAAACTATTCACCTAACACCTAACACCTAACACCTAACACCTAAGCTCAAATGTGGCTCAAACTCAAACAACAAATTTGGCAGTGGCGGGGAGTACTGATTATTGCTTCCTGCATAGGAGGATTGGCCATTGTGGCCAGTTCTGCGGGATTGTTTCAACTCCTGGAATGGGCTAGTCTTGACCTATTTTTTCGCTTGCGTCCCAGAGAAGCAATTGACCCACGCTTTGTCATTGTTACCATTGATGAGTCAGATATTCAGCAAGTTGGACAATGGCCAATTCCAGATACAATTATAGCACAGGTAATCAAAAACCTCAGAGTACAGCAGCCTAGAGCCATAGGAATTGATCTTTATCGAGATTTGCCAGTGGAACCTGGTCACCAGGAAC
>JAAHHL010001269.1 GCA_010672185.1 Caldora sp. SIO3E6
AGTACCGGAAGTTCTGCAACCTTATTTGGGAAGAGAGGTTCTTTAGCACTTCCTTTGGCAGTGAGGGTGTGGGTTGTTTAGGGTGTGGGGGGACAAGGGGGACAAGGGGGACAAGGGGGACAAGGGAGACAAGGGAGACAAGGGGACAAGGGAGACAAGGGAGACAAGGGGACAAGGGAGATATTTATGCTCACCCATTCTCAATTCCCAATTCCCAATTCCCAATTCCCAATTCCCAATTCCCAATTCCCAATTCCCAATTCCCAATTCCCAATTCCCAATTCCCAATTCTTCATTCTAAATTCTAAATTCTAAATTCTAAATTCTAAATTCTCCATTCCTTCCCAACGTCCTACAATAAGGAAACGTAAGTTATCGTTCGACTAAAAGACCTTATATTATGTCAATTTTGGCCGCGATCGCAGTTTTAGCAGTTTTAATCATAGTCCATGAGTTGGGTCATTTCCTGGCAGCTCGTTTGCAAGGAATCTATGCCAATCGCTTTTCTATTGGTTTTGGTCCGGTTGTTTGGAAGTATCAAGGCTCACAAACTGAATATGCACTAAGAGCTTTACCCTTGGGGGGATTTGTTGGTTTTCCTGATGATGATCCTGATAGTGATATTCCTCCCAATGATCCTAACTTACTCCGCAATCGACCAATTTTAGACCGAGCGATTGTGATCAGTGCTGGTGTGATTGCTAATTTAGTCTTTGCTTACTTGATCTTAGTTATTCAGATTAGCATGGTAGGAGTTCCGGACTTGAGCCAGCCCGGTGTTTTGGTTCCTCAAGTGGTTCCAGAAAGTAGCTCAGTTGCCACGGAAGCAGGTATCAAAGCTGGTGATGTAATCTTAGCTGTGGATGGTCAAGATTTGGGAGCAGGTCCAGCAGCGATTAAGTCCTTACAGAAAAACATTCAACAAGCTTCCCAACAATCTCTAGAATTAACTATTGAGCGCTCTGATCAAATCCTTTCTGTTCAAGTAACACCAGAACTAGGACAAGATGGCAATGGTAAAATTGGTATAGGTTTACAGATACACAAGCGTTCTCCTAATCTTGCAGAAGCTTTCGGCAATGCGGCGGAAGAATACCAGCACATTATTGTGTTGACTGCGGGAGGCTTTTGGCAACTGATTAGTAATTTTGGAGAAACTGCTGGTCAAGTTGCTGGTCCTGTTAAAATTGTCGATATTGGAGCTCAGATTGCTAGTTCAGACCCCCTGAGCCTGTTCCAATTTGCTGCCCTGATTAGCATTAACTTGGCGATTATTAATATTTTGCCTCTACCAGCACTAGACGGTGGTCAATTAGCGTTTTTATTAGTTGAGGCAGTTCGAGGAAAACCCTTGCCTATGGAATTTCAGCAAAATGTGATGCAAACTGGACTAGTGGTGCTACTAGGTTTAGGCATTTTCCTGATTGTTCGAGATACGGCTAATCTAGATTGGGTACAAAAGCTGTTTCAGTGAGGTGTTAGGGCATGTTTTCCCACAGTCGGAGGGCAAAGTATTTGGATTGTATATAGCAATTCTACGACTTGTGAGGTAAATTTTTATCCCCCTAAATCCCCCTTGGAAAGGGGGACTTTGAGATACAGCGCTCACGGGGGTGACAACAAAGCTAAAAAGGAGACAGGGTGACCGGGTGTAGTGGCGCGACACAGCTAAAATGGTGGAATAGATGTAGTGCGAGCGTCTCGCTCGCTAAAGGTATATAGGAAGCGAGCAAGATGCTCGCACTACGAAAATCTAACCCACTATTTTAGGTGTGTCACGGCACTACATCTCTTCTACTATTACTGTTCCAATGAGGTGTTAGGCATTGGTGACAAGTTAAGGCAAAATAGTCGTTGTCAAGGGAATGGAGAATGGATAATGGAGAATGGATAATGGAGAATGGATAATGGAGAATTTGACTTTTGTTGATATGTCCTATTAATTCCCAATTCCCAATTCCCAATTCCCAATTACCAATCCCCAATTCCCAATTACCAATTCCCAATTCCCAATCCCCAATTACCAATCCCCAATTCCCAATTCCCAATTCCCAATTCCCAATTCCCAATTCTAAATTCTAAATTCTCAAAGTGAGTATCACCCGTAAATGGTCTGCTAAACAGCAGCGAGCCCTAGAGATTCTAATTCGCCTCAAGCAACTTTACCCCGAAGCAACCTGTACTTTAAACTACGAAACGCCGGTACAGCTGTTGGTAGCGACTATTCTCTCGGCTCAATGTACTGATGAGCGGGTGAATCAAGTAACCCCAGATTTGTTTGAGCAATTCCCTGATGCCGTAGCTTTTGCCAATGCGGAGATAGAAGAGTTGGAAAACTTAGTGCGCTCTACTGGTTTCTATCGCAATAAGGCGAAAAATATTCAAGGAGCCTGCCGTCTGATTGTAGAAAAGTTTAACAGTGAAGTGCCGCAGCGGATGGAAGAATTACTAGAACTACCAGGGGTTGCTCGTAAAACCGCAAATGTGGTTCTGGCTC
>JAAHHL010000127.1 GCA_010672185.1 Caldora sp. SIO3E6
TGGGGAAAGATTGCAGGATATATTAGAAGCGATCGCCTAACCAATATTTATCCAAATCGAGAAAAACCTGTAGAGACGTGCCATGGCACGTCTCTACAATATGGGACATAAGGTGATATGTAAGCCGGATTGGGTATAACATCAAAGAATGAAATTTTCCCTACAAAATCTGCTACAAATGGAATAAGCAATTTCTTTTCCTCCTCTCTGTTGCCTCTTCTCACAAATAATGATAGAGCAGTTGATCACAATTCTTGGCTCGGAGTTGGAATTCACCGCAACAGAAGTCGCGGATTTACTTTGGCTGACACTAGAGCGTCACAAGCGAGTCAATACTGTTTCTCCGCTAAATACTCCGTCTAAGGAAACTTCAACTCAAAAGACTCCTCAACCTCTTATTGATCAACCTATTGCTCTTAATCCACCGATTACTCCGATGGAGCAACCTAATGCTCCTATTAATCAACCAATTACTCCGATTGAACAACCTACTACTCCTATTAATCAACCGATTGAAAGAGTTCCAATTCCAGTAGAGCAACCCTCTCCAGAACCGATGGTTGAGGTGTATCCAGCAACTCAAACCACCTCCCAAACTACTCAGAAAGGTTATCTTCCCTTATCAGTTCCCGATGCTCCTTCTCTAAGAGAACCCCTAGACTTTATTCGTGCTCTTAAACCTTTATTGAAACAAGTGGCATCTTCGACAGAGCAGGTAATAGATGAGTCAGCCACAGTAGATTGGATTGCTCAGACGGATTTGTGGATGCCTCAGTTACAACCGGCTCTAGAACCTTGGCTAGAGTTAGCCTTAGTCATCGATGAGAGTAAATCGATGATCCTCTGGCGGCACACAGTTAAGGAACTTCAGCGCATTTTGAAGCGCTATGGGATGTTTCGAGATGTGCGGATATGGGGTATGGGAAGAGATGAGGCAAACCAGATTTACTTCCGTTCTCAAACTCGCTGCTATTCTACCAAAGAACTCATTGACCCCCAAAGTCGCCGCTTAATTATGATGGTGAGTGATGTGACTGATGATTTGTGGCGAGATACTCAACTGCTCTCGATTTTAAGGGAGTGGACAGCCAGCAATCCAGTGGTGATGCTGCAAATGCTGCCAGCGTGGATGTGGTTCCGTACTGCGCTTCGGGTAGCTACTCCTGCTCAATTCCGGAATTCAGGCTCTAGCATTCTCAATCCCCATTTTCGGGTGGAGGTAAAGCGTCTGGCAAAACGGCGTAATCTTGATCAGGGGATTAATTTACCGGTGATTACCCTCGAACCGCAACGAGCAAAAGCTTGGAGTCAAATGCTGGTGGGACAGGGAAATAGCCAAACTACAGGTTATGTGTTGCGCCAGGATTTATTGGCAGCATCAACAGTATCGAAATCTGCTCCAACTCTAACAGCCCAAGAGCAAGTATCTAATTTTACCTTGAATGCCTCGCCTCTTGCTCAACGGTTAGCGGGACTGTTAGCAGCAGCACCAGTGATTACGATGCCGGTAGTGCGGTTAATCCAAGACTCAATGTTGGATAAATCGCAGCAAATTCAGATAGCAGAGGTATTTTTAGGGGGATTACTCAAACCTGTAGGAGAGATTACCCCAGAAACTAATCCAGAACAGGTGCAGTATGAGTTTATTGAAGGGGTACGGGAAGAATTACTTAAGTCTGTCCCGGTTCCCGATAGTGAGCAAGTATTAGATCAGGTGTCTCGTTATCTGGCGAAGAAACTAGGGAAAAACCTACGGGAGTTTGTCGCCTGGTTGCGAGATCCATCCCTGATAGAAGATGAGGCTTTGGCGACAAAGGTTAAGCCGTTTGCTAAGGTAGCTCAGGACATTTTGCAGCAGTTGGGTTATGAGTTTGTCACAGAGAGAGAGAAAGACGCTACGGTTCCGAGTTCACAAGAAGAACAGATCCCTGAGACTCACTCATTGGAAGCATCCCATTTTGGCGCAAGGACTAGTTCAAATACCTCTAAAAGCCTTGATTTTTCCTTGCCTCAGATGGGCTATTTTCCAAAACGGGATACTCCCTACTCATTTAACACAAGAAATTGGTTGCAGATTTACAACAAAGGAGATAAGATTCAACTTTCCTTGCAGCGTGGACAAGAGAATCCCCGTTTTGCGCCAGTGGTGGCTTTTACTCATCCCTTTAATCAGAAGGCATTAGCGGATTTGCGCTGGTATTTGGGAGATTATCTGAGTTTTCCCTATGGATTGGAGTCGGAGAAGGCAAGACAGATTGAGGGGAAATTCCGGCAGTGGGGAAAGGAATTATTTGAGTTAGTCTTTCATGGTAGTGAGAAGGCGTGGCAGTTTTTTCAGGAAGTGACTAGGGAAGGGTTAAAGTATTGTGAGGTTAAT
This sequence comes from Caldora sp. SIO3E6, assembly GCA_010672185.1. GTDB lineage: Bacteria > Cyanobacteriota > Cyanobacteriia > Cyanobacteriales > Coleofasciculaceae > Caldora. Next base: position 2,378 of record JAAHHL010000127.1, read on the forward strand.
ATTGTTTCCGATAATCCGAGGGTACTAAGTTTACCCTGGGAGTTACTATATGCGCCCAATTATCAGTTTTTGACACTGTTCTTAGCAGGAATGAGTCGTAGCCTCAGTCAGAAACCGGTAAGAGCACCCCTGAGTTTACAGCCTCAGGAGAAGCTGAATATTTTGCTGGTGATTGCTCGTCCCTATGGGGAGCGGGATGTGGGGTTAAAAATTGTTGCTCGTCCCATGTTGGAGGCACTCAAGCCAATTTGGCGGCAGGTGAATCTCAAGGTGTTGCGTCCCCCTAGTTTTGAAGAATTTGAGCGGGAACTCAATAGTCATGAGGAAGGGTACTATCATATTGTCCATTTTGATGAACATAGTGACTCTGATACAAATAGTCGGGGATTGCAGCAGCAAGTGTTGGTATTTGAAACTGTTGATGGTTCTCCCCAGGAGATTGAGGCGGCGCGGATTGTTCAAAACTTAGCAGATTGTCAAGTACCGTTGTCTGTAGTATACGCTAACCCATCTTCTCAGGAAGGGAGTGAAGAATTTTCTTCCCTGACTACCCGGTTGTTATCTTTGGGTGTAAGAAGCGTTGTGGCAATGGCTTATTCAGTTTATGTGGAAGCTCTCAAGCATTTTATGGGGTGCTTTTACAGGGAGTTAGCGAGGGGAGCAACCGTATCTAGAGCAGTAGCAGTAGGACGTAGGGAGATTTTGAATAAGCCATTGCGTCCTAGTCCTAAGGGTAATCTACCTCTTCAAGATTGGCTAGTGCCGGTGCTCTATCAGCAGGAAACTTATGTGCCTTTTACTAAAGCGAGTTACCAACCTAGTAGTTTTGAAGAGTTGATGATGGAGGAGGCTGAGGATCAACAGCAGGCAACAGATGAGCTACCGGAAGCAGGGACTTATGGTTTTATTGGGCGAGATTACGAGACTTTACGCTTAGAGCGAGCTTTTCGGCAAAATCAGGTAGTGCTGCTCAAGGGAATGAGTGGTGTTGGAAAAACTGAGTTGGCTGTTGATTTTGCTCGCTGGTTGCAGGATACTCAAGGTAGGGAAAGGAGCTTTTTCACTTCCTTTGAAACTGGTAATGGCTTAAGTAATGTCATCAATAATATTGGGCAGCGCTTGGGAGGGGAAAAATTCTCCCTGTTGTCGCCAGAAAAGCAATATCAAGTGGTGCTGCGATACCTGCAAACTCATCCTTGCCTGCTGATTTGGGATAATCTGGAGCAAGTAACAGGATTTCCTCCAGGAAATGCGCCGTTGCTATCACAGGAGAAACGAGACAAGCTCAGGCAGTTTCTCAAACAGCTGCGGGGTGGGCAATCTTGGGTGTTGATAACCAGTAGGCGGGAGGAGTCTTGGCTCAATTGTGGTTATCGGTTGGAAAATTTATCGGGACTTTCTTCTAATGATGCGGAGGTGCTGGCAGCGAAAATTTTGCAAACCGCAGGAGTAGATAGGGGGAAATTGCCAGCAGAGTATCTGGAGTTACTGGAACTTTTGGGAGGACATCCTCTTTCTCTGCAAGTGGTGTTGCCTTATTTGAAGGTGCAGTCACCAGTTCAGTTGATTGAGGCTTTGCTACAGTTGAAGCCTTTTCAGGAAGTAGAGGAAGGGAAGGATAAATTGCTTAGGGTTGTTCTGGATTATTCCTCTACCAAACTTTCGGAAAGTGCTCGTCATCATTTGCCCTTTTTAAGTTTATTTTCTCAGCGAGTTAGTGCTGATTGGCTTGGTGTTTTTGCAGGCAATCCTGAGGATGAGCAAGGACAGGCATATCAGGCAGTTTTTGGGGAAAACTTGCAGGAAGTAGATTGGCTACTGCTACTCAACGAAGCTACAGCCGCAGGTATCCTGGAACATTTGGGTGAGACATACTATACAATTAACCCAGCTCTCTCTTGGTATCTGCGGCAACAGTTAACTGAGCAATACCCTATTCAGAAGGTTAGGGAACTCGGAAAAAAAGTTGCTGTTTTTTTACGTAGGGTTGGTGAATCACTACCATAAGCAGCTAGTCAGCGATGCTTAGCTTATTTGCGATCGCACCCATGCTCTAAATTCCCGCAGTCGAGCATTTTCACCTTTGTGAGGATCGAGTTGCATAAATCGTGCTAGTTCTTTTATCGGAAAAGACCCAAACGCCATACTGATTTGGGACTCCACATAACCTGTATCAGTTAAAATATTGACTATCAGTTTCCCCTTCTGCCAACGCCACACTTCTGGAACTTTGAGTTCACGATAGACTGCCATCTTATCAAGGGATGAATGAGTGACATCAATTTCAATGGCTAAGTCAGGAGGTGGGTCAACCGAGAGGTCAATTGTTAACTTATCACGAACTAGGGCTTCGTTTTGGATGTAAAAACATTCATCAGCCTCTTTGCCGGTTGCTTTGGGTAATGAGCGCCAAGTAGTTGATTTTAAACCCCGAATTTCTAGTCCTAGCTCTTCAGATAGGGTTGTTACTAATCTACCAAGAGTCCAGCCATAGGTTTCATGTTCTGGTAAAGGTGTTATTAGTTCTAGAGTTCCTTTGTAGTAAGTTATGCGCCGTGTTGGATGCTCCGCAAATACCTCTAGAAGTTTCTCATACATTGTCCAACTGATATCGTTGAGAATGAGATGAGAACCTGGTTTTGGTTGTCTGGTTAAAGTTAAAGTCTGAGCCATGAGTTTCAATTAAGCATTCATCTGCTGTATTTGTCTTAGTATAGGAGTACCTAAATTCTAACGGAAGGCGGTTAATAAATTCTTAGGTAAGGCAAGTTAACAAGGGGCTTAAGCCCCTTGTCATAATCGCCAGGGCGGTTGCTATAAAACCCAACAAACAAAGATAAAAAATGTGGAATGCGGATACTCAAGCTGGTTTTTCTGGACTAGCAGAAGTCTTAGAGTTTTTGGCACATCTTCCCTCTCCAGAGGAAATTTTGGCACTGAAGCCGTCTGAGGCATTGCAGCAATACATAGAAAACTTACTAGAAAAAAATAGAACGGTTGGGTTAACGGTTGAAGAGGAGCGCTCATGGCAGCAATATGAATATGTTGAACATCTAGTGCGGGTAGCTAAAGTAAAAGCATTGCTAAAGCTTAGGAGATTGTGATTGTAAAAAATAACCTTGACAATGGATTGATATGATATCAATTACCAATAATTGCCAGAGCCCCGACTTCTTTGTTAAATCTGTGATTAGCTCAATAAACCGGAAGAAGAAGTCGGGGCTCTTCTAGAGCCACAGAGAAAAGTCTTGAGAAAAATCAGCCAGGGTTAATAGCTGAATTGTTGGGTCATTACGAACTAATTCCTGATGTGCTACGGTGTTGTAACCCCAATCTGCTAGGAAAAGTTTCACTTCTTTGAGGTCTGGTTGCTGTTGTACTAATTGTAAGGTTTTGAGCCGGTCTTCAACAAACCAAAGATTCCCCGCTTCTTCTGATAAATTCTCTAATATTTGCCGCAGAGTTTGGTATTTTGGGCGTTTACACTCCTTCCCAATAATCCTATCTTCCGGTAATTGAACACCTTGCTGTTGCAATAACTGTTTGGCAAAGCGTCCCTCTTTAGTCGTTACAATAAATAATTCTGTTGAATTCTCTGATAATATCTGTTGTACCCGCTCAATTACGCCGGGATAGAAGCGATGCAAGCTTAACCAACTATCTAAATCGTTACTAATCCACTCATCCCGGTTCAGATCAAGTTTCTTACCAGTATCTGCGGCATCTAACTGCTCTGACTCCACAATTTCTTTGGCAACTGTTGACCAATCTTGTAAGATTTTCTCTTCTGGAATCTCCAGTATCAATGCTCGAACCAATACTGGCATTTCCCAACCAGTTTCGATAACAGGTCTTAAGCGATAAAATTTGGGTGCTATGTCTTCTGGGGGTTCTTGGCTGTCGGGATTCCAGATTTGGCAGTAAGTGCGCCAGGAAGCCTGAAAATACTCCAGCAGTCCATCACAGAGGACACCATCAAAATCGAGGGCAAGAATTTTGGGAACCATAAGATTAGGTGTTAGGTGTTAGGTTTTAGGTGTTAGGTATCATTGAGTGATGATCGTAGGGGCGCACCGACGTGCGCCCTGTTAACCTCCCATTTTGCACCGGTTGTGTTACCCGCCGAAAGTATCTTTAAACCCCTGGCTGGTTAATTGTATCTAAAACCGATAATGTACTGTTGATAATCTGGTTCAGAGCTTGGCGATTAGGGTCTACTTTGACCATTACCCGTAAACCTTGAATCATACAGGTAAGGAAACAAGCCAAAGCGGCAATATCGGCATCGGCGGCAATATCTCCTTGACTTTGGGCATTTTTTAGTGCGTGACGAAAAGCCTTTTCAACCCGTTGGAGACTCTGACGAATCCGATTGCCTGCTTCGGTATCGTGATTGCACAATTCTACAGCCACGTTGGTCATAAAACAACCCCATCGAGCGCGATCGCTAGCTAGGAGCTCCACCATCCCCTGAAAGTGTTCAATGATTGCAGCTTTACCCGCATCAGGAGCTTCGAGTTGGGCAATCGCTTCTTGCACAACTTTCGCCTCGTAATGGGCAATGGCTTCGAGAAAAAGCGATCGCTTATCACCAAACGTGTCATACAAACTACCACGATTGATCCCCATAGCCTGGAGCAAGATTTGGATGGATGTTCCCTCATAGCCGTATTGCCAAAAGGTCTCCATTGCTTTTTCCAGAACTATCTGTCGATCAAACTCTTTGTGTCTTGCCATTGCTCCAGCGTGGGAAATTTTTTCACCTACTCCTTAATCAATTGTGCTCCCTGAAGTCTCAATTTGTCTTGCTCAAAATAGCCATTCCTGCTTGTACTGCTGGACGTGCTTGCAGTATCTGTGTCCATCGCTCCAGGTGAGGGTGTTGCTCCAAGGTCACCTGTAGATAAGGATAAGCCATTACCCAAGGATAAATGGCAATATCAGCAATGGAATAGTCCCCCGCGACATATTCCTGCTCTGCTAGTTGGCGATCTAGTACGGAAAATAGGCGCAGAGTTTCTTTTTCATAGCGAGCGATCGCATAGGGAATTGCTTCGGGAGCTGCATTGCGAAAGTGCCCCAATTGCCCAAACATTGGTCCAACGCTAGCCATCTGAAACATCAACCATTCCAACACCTCGAAGCGTTGAGCTGGTTCTTTCGGCAACAGTTGACCTGTTTTTTCTGCCAGGTAAATCAACATTGCTCCCGATTCAAAGATAGTTAAACCCGTTTCTTGATCCGTCATTACGGGAATTTTGCTGTTAGGGTTGAGAGCCACAAATTCCGGTTTAAACTGCTCACCCTGGGAAATATCTACCTTATGCACAGTATAAGGTAAGCCCATTTCTTCCAGAGCGATCGCTGGTTTGCGACCATTGGGTGTAGTAAAGGTATAGAGGTCTATCATTTTAGGTTTTAGGTTTTAGGTTTTAGGTTTTAGGTTTTAGGTGTTAGGTGTTAGGTGGTAGGTGTTAGGGATTAGGGGGGCGAAGAAATTTGGCGTGGGATTTCCATTCGACCCGTCTCCGCGTCTCCGCATCTCCGCGTCTCCGCGTCTACTCATTTCCCCACGCCCTAAACCCTAGACTCTACACCCTAAACTAATGCTGTTGGAGCCAAGCCAAGGGATTGAAGACGTTCCTTGAGTTTGGCTTGAGAAATTAAACCAGGTAAATGTTCAATTACTTCACCGTTGCGGAATACTAACAAGGATGGAATAGCAGTAATTTTGTATTGCGATGCGATCGCGGGGGCATCATCCACGTTCAGTTTAGCCACCTTGAGAACACCTGCATAATCTTGAGCAATAGTGGCAACAAGGGGATTCATAACACGGCAAGGACCACACCAAGGAGCAAAAAAATCTACCAGTACGGGGTCAGTACTTTCAATGACTTCCGATTTAAAGCTTTCTGTGGTAAGATCGATTGGATTTGCAGTCATGATGTTGATCTCCAAAAAGTTCAATTAAGTTGTAGCATTGTTTACCCGAACTTGATATTACTGTTGCTTGTTGCCTATTGCCTAGGGCGTAGTGCTACACCAACTTTTCTAGAGCAGTGATAATTTCTGTCGGTTCGAGGCGTTGGGTATAATCTGGATCAACAAAGGCCAGGGCAATCGTACCGTCGGAATCAATAATGTAGGTAGCAGGAATCGGTAATTCAAAAGTTTCATCTCCGTTATTGGCTGGGAGATTGATGCCAAACTGGGCGTAGAGTGGGCGTAAAGATTCAGACAAGGTAAATACCAGACCGAATGCTCTTGCTACCTGGTTACCAACATCACTGAGCACCTCAAATTCCAGGGCATTTTTCTCAGCAGTGGAGAGAGAATTATCAGGGGTTTGAGGGGAAATAGTCACCAAACTTGCTCCTAAGGCTTGGATTTCTGGGAGTTTTGCCTGGAGTGCCCTTAACTCGAAATTGCAATAAGGACACCAGCCACCACGATAGAAGGAAATCACCACTGGACCAGATTCTAGCAGCTGGTTAACATTGACTATTTGACCAGTAGCATTGGGTAGACTAACCGGAGGAATTTTATCCCCCAGTTTGAGGCTTTGGTTGGCAATACCCGTATCTATCAGGTCTTGGGTTGCTTGTGCCATTGTGGTTTTAACAGTCTCTGGTTGGTTTTGGCGAAACTGTTCTTTAAATTGAGCGAGTTCGTTGGTGAGGGTCATAGCTATAATCTCCTTTTTTTGAACGATAATTCCAAATATGGGACTAAAAAAAGCGGCTGTTTTGTGCCTCGATTTTTAAGATAACTCATCTTGGAACAAATGGTCAAGTATTTTTTGCTACCTCTGTTATTACTGACTTGAGTTCGAGCTATAGCAGTCGCCAAGGCGGTTAGGACAACGCCAAATGCCGCAAACCTTTACGGAACTCCTCGGGTCGTTGAGTGAAGAATCCCCGTCTATGTAGGGTCTGCTGAATAAGTGTGGAAGCCATACCAGATTCGTCTTTCAATCATGCAGCAAGTCAAAAAATCCCAAGAAACTGCATCTCTTAGCTCAAAAACCTGGCATCAACCCGGGTAACCTTGGGGGATGCAGATGCCCAAAACAGCGGATAAATGCTGCATTCATTCTTACTTATTACTTGTTACTTGTTACTTGTTACTTATTCTCCCAAGCCCTATGTACTTAAATGATCGCCCAAATGCTTCGCCCCTACATATTATTCATGATTCTTTGCTAAGCGATCGCGGAGGATAAATTCTGCGATCGCTAAATCTACTGGTGTTGTCACCTTAAGATTAGTTTCCTCCCCTTCGACAACTTGCACTGGCAGCTGACATCTCTCAAATAATGCGGCATCATCGGTAACCTTCCAACCAGAGTTTAGTCCTTGTTCGTGAGAGCGCTTCAACCGCTGTACCTCAAATCCCTGGGGAGTCTGGGCAGCCCACAACTGCCGTCTGTCTGGAGTATCTTGAATTAACCCAGTTTCATCCACTACTTTAATCGTATCCTTGACTGGTATGGCAGCAATAAGACCAGAACAATTCTGCAAGGCAGCTGCACAGCGATTAAGCAGCTGGGGTGTTGCTAAACATCTGGCTCCATCATGAATCAAAACTCTGGTTGCCTCCGGAGGCAACCCTTGCAAACCGTTGTACACCGATTCCTGTCGCGTTTCTCCTCCCTGAATCAGCTGTACTGGTTTAGATAAAGAAACTTCCGCCAGAATAGCCTTAAAATCTGACCAGTCATCCGGTTGTCCCATAATCCCAATCCAATGGATATCATCAGCGGCTTCTGCTGCTAGGAGAGTCCAGGCAAGTAAAGGTTTACCCAGAAGTTCTAAGAGAAGCTTATTGCGATCGCTCCCCATCCGTCGTCCCATACCTGCTGCTGGAATTAGTAAATGCATGATTTTTCTCCTATTAGCTTGTGGATCGGGTTAGCGTTAGGTCTTTCCATCTCTCAAGTTAGAATTATTCTTGATCAATCAGCTCAATCGATTTTAGATGAGAATACTAGCCCTAGTCCCTGGTGAAATTGGTGACCAAATTCTGTTCTTTCCTACCCTAGATGAACTGAAGCGATATTACCCCGAAGCCAATATAGATGTCATTGTGGAACCCCGCGCCAAAGGCGCTTATCGGGTTTCAGGCTCTGTTAATGAAGTTCTAGCCTTTGATTTTAAAGACCGTAACGGTTTGGCAGATTTTGCTAATTTGTTGGGGGTAATACGCGATCGCGAGTACGATGCGGTCTTTTCCTTGGCAAATCAGTGGCCCATCGGACTACTACTCTGGATGAGTGGCGTTCCCGTTACTATTGGCTACAAAGACCTTGCTGGGGGATGGTTTTTTAGTAATCAGGTGCCTCAGAAAACAGAGCAGTATGCTGCCCATATGTATTATGACTTACTACAAGGTTTGGATATTAGCTCTCCCTGTCCAGAACCAGCACTGGCACTTCGGAAAAAGGATCTTGAGTGGGCAGAAGAGGAACAACAACGCTTGGGAGGTAAAGATGGCTATATTCTAATCCATGGTGGTTCTACTAACCTGTCTCAGGCCAAAGGCATTGATAAAGTTTACCCAGTTGAAAAATGGCAGCAGATTATCGAAGAAATTCAACAAAAACAGCCAGATTTGCCGATTGTACTTATTCAAGGACCAGAGGATGGAGAATTTATTGAGGCCATGATTCAAGCTTGTCCTGAGTTGAAAACGACCACACCAGGAGATGTTGGTAAGTTGGCAGCAGTCATTGCAGGAGCTAATTTGCTTCTGTGTATTGATAGCACCCCAATGTATCTAGCTGTAGCAGTGGGCACTTACACTATTGCTCTGTTTGGTCCGACTGAAGCTAAAAAACTGCTACCGGACAATGATAAGTGTGTTGGCTTACAATCTCCTACCCGTTGGATTGCTGACGTCAAACCAGAGGAGGTTTTAGGGCAAATTTGGCGTTAAGGGATTTCCCCATAAAAAAATATCCTATA
>JAAHHL010001270.1 GCA_010672185.1 Caldora sp. SIO3E6
CAAAAACCTTGCACCATTGTAGGTAAATACCTGGTTAAATCAATAATGTTCGGGGTGAAAATCCGGAAAGCTGAAAGCTGATAGCTGATAGCTGACAGCTAAGGACTTATTCAGCAAACCCTAATTAGGATTGCTGTGTTACGGTACTACATAGTTTGTGCTCACATGTTAGAACCCCGACTTCTTAAATAAGTCGGGGCTCTAAACAGTAAGCGATCGCACAATGAAGTCAGTTACTTAGCACACAACCGTTAACTGCTCCAAATAATGCCCTCCATTGTTGAATATCAGCACTACGATACTTTAATGTTTGAGGTGCTTGCCGCTGGAGATTAGTTCTCGGAGTCTGAGATGGGCAGCTGTTAACTTCTGCGAATAATGCTCTCCATTGTTGGATATCAACCCCGCGATACTTATCGCAAGTCTTCATTGAAGGGGTTGCCTTTGTCGGTGAACTCAGTTGGTAATTAGCACTCTGATAACCACGCTGCATCTGTCGATTCTCCGCAAATGAAACTCTATAAATCAGCCTCTATTAACTCCTCTGTTCCACTTCCGGTAGTTATGCAGGATAGTTACAAAAGTTTACATTTTGAACGTATAATTACTTTCAAAACCTGAAATTAGCTACTTGCAGATGAGGCAGGCAATTATCCTCTAGCTTAGCAATTAATACTGTGATCTTCTTTACTAAAAAACAGGTAGCGAGTCACAGCTGAGTAATAGTGCTTAGAACTATCATTTTCCGGATCAAGAAAATTTTGAGTATAAAAACTCATGACTATAAGCTACACTCAAAAAATGGCCATACTTAAATCAATTTTTCAACAGCAGGAAATTACTCAGGCTCAGCAAGAGAAAGGTTATCTGGAAAGCTGGAGTCAGCAACATTGGTATCAGGTAAAAAGAGATTTACAAACACTGCAAATGTATACTGACAATTCTGCTGCCGCTGCTAATTTCGTCAAATCCTTAGATTTAATTAGAAGAAAAGCTGTTATTTTGGCTTTTCTTCAGAGCAATGCCATCAGATAAACTGTTGGTAACATAGATTTTTGTTTCTCAGTGACCCTATTTTACCCAACTCCTCATGCTCACTCGTATTAAAGACTTAGCCCAAAAATTAGCACCTCGCTTAATTGAAATCAGACGTCATATTCACTCTCACCCAGAACTAAGTGGTCAAGAATACCAGACAGCTGCCTACATTGCTGGGGTTCTATCTTCCTGTGGCATAGTTGTGCAAGAGGCAGTAGGTCAAACTGGCGTTATTGGAGAACTAGTTGGTCGTACTGATGACCGATTAGTGGCACTGCGAACAGATATGGATGCTTTACCGATTAACGAACGCACCCATCTGGAATTCAGCTCTCGTCAACCAGGAGTAATGCATGCTTGTGGTCACGATGTCCATACTACCTTGGGTTTAGGTACAGCTATGGTGCTCTCTGAACTCGGAGAAGTTTTCCCTGGTAATGTCCGCTTCTTATTCCAAGCAGCAGAGGAAATTGCTCAAGGCGCTCGTTGGATGGTGCAAGATGGGGCAATGAGTGATGTCAGTGCGATTTTTGGGGTGCATGTTTTCCCTTCGATTCCTGCTGGTTCCATCGGTATCCGTTATGGTGCTCTGACGGCAGCAGCAGACGATTTGGAACTGATTATTATGGGAGAGTCTGGTCATGGTGCTCGTCCCCATGAGGCAACTGATGCTATTTGGATTGCTTCCCAAGTAATTACTAACCTTCAGCAGGCCATTAGCCGTACCCAAAATCCTCTGCGACCTATGGTATTGACAATTGGACAGATTAGTGGTGGGCGAGCTCCCAATGTGATTGCTGATCAAGTGCGGCTGACAGGAACAGTACGAACAATTCACCCGGAAACCCATGCCAATATACCCGCTTGGATTGAGGGGATTGTCGCCAGTGTTTGTCAGGCTTACGGTGCTCGCTATGAGATGAACTATCGCCGGGGAGTTCCCTCAGTACAAAATGACTTAGCTCTAACTCAGCTGTTGGAAGAGTCAGCTAAAGAAGCATGGGGAAGCGATCGCGTCCAAATTCTCCTCGAACCATCTTTGGGAGCTGAAGACTTTTCTGTATATCTCGAGCACAGTCCTGGCAGCATGTTCCGCCTTGGTGTTGGCTTCCAAGATAAACCTAACTACCCTCTACACCATCCCCAATTTGAAGTCGATGAATCTGCGATCATTACTGGTGTGGTGACTCTTGCTTATGCTATCTATCAGTATTGGCAACAGCCCGGTTAAACTGGCAGGTTGTTTTTCACTATCGAGAAATACGAGGCGGGAGGCAGGAGGCAGGAGGCAGGAGGTAGGAGGCAGGAGGCAGGAGGCAGGAGGCAGGAGGTAGGAGGCAGGAGGCGAGGAAGGTGGAAATTATGTTTCGTTAAAGTTCAATTGGGGGCGCTAAGCTCTCCTGAAGAGCTCTACAGCACCAACAGTGCTATGTTGCTGCCCTTATATCATGTTGGCAT
>JAAHHL010001271.1 GCA_010672185.1 Caldora sp. SIO3E6
AATTCACAAAGAGTTGCAGTTGGCGAGTTTTAACTCCTTTGATGGGTTGGGATCGGCAAGTCAGTAGGCAGCAGCCAAACTACCCCTGCCAACCATGAGTGTGATGCGGGAGCCAGTCGTTGATCAAGTTGCCCAAGAGTTTTTGAAGTATTTTTTGAAATCTTTTGCCTTTAAAGAGCCTTTCCATCTGGCAGTGCGACAGACAAGGGAACAACTCAAAGGAATGGAAAGCTATTACCCTGGTGCAAGTTGGTTACCTGTGATTTGCCAGCATCCGGCAGTTATGCCACCGACTCTATCCTCTCCTCCTACACCCACCCCTAGGAGGAAGTGGTTAGTTTTCGCTGCCATGTTTTTAGTCGGATGCCTCAGTAGCTATTGGTTAGCAGGACCGCAATTTGCCACTTTTGCCAATCAACTAGGTTCCAAAAACCACAGTAATGGTGAACTATTGCTAGCGAAACAATACTATCACCTAGCAACCTTCCTTAATTGGGAATATGCCCAACCTCATTACAATTTAGGTTGGCTTTGTGATGAAAGTTTTGATGACATAGACTGTTCTATTCAAGCCTACCAAAGTGCCGCTTTGCGTGGACTGCCAGAAGCTTTTGCTGAACTGGCTCGCTTGCATATTAAGGAGAACAATATCGAAGCTGCATTGAAAGCAATTTGGGAATGTTTAGAACGAACTAACGATGATGCAGTCAAAGCCGCTTGTCTCAAAAATAGAGGCTGGATTCGCTGGCAACAAAAGCGCTTTGATGAGGCAGAACAAGAGCTGCGGCAGGCAATTGCTCTCGAACACGATAGCCCTCACGCCCATTGTCTTTTAGCTCAGGTACTCGAAGCTCAAGGGAAGGAACAAGAGGCAATTTTAGCCTGGAAAAACACGATTAAATACTCAGAATCTCAATTTCATGAACAGGATCAATGTATTTCTATGGCAAAGCAAAGATTAAGTAATAAATAATAAGTAATGAGCTTTTAGAGTCAGTAGGGGCGAAGCATTTGGGCGACAATTTAAGTACATACACCCAAGTGTATCTATCCAAATGCTTCGCCCAAACCTAGGACTGAATGTGTTTCAGCAAGAGTAAATACTTATAAATTAGGAAGTTTTAATAATGTTTAGGATATCTGCTTTTCATCAATTGTTAACTGGTGGTTTATTTCTGTCGCGCTCTACTAAAATTGCTTTTTCTATTAGCTTAGGCTTGATATTGGCTACAGCTAGTTTAATGATACCAAAGGCAGTGGCAGCTTCTAAGAGAGTCTCCAATGGTCAAATTATCCAAATTAATGGTGATGTGCAACTGAAGCGTTCTCATGGAAGTGTGATCCGCCCCAAAGCTGGCACAAGGATTTATCCTCAAGATAGGTTACTGGCTGCGAATGGTGCGCAAGTTATAGTTCAATGCGCTGATTTAAGTACATTGTCAGTCGAAAGGTCGGGGGAACATCAATTAAATGGCTGTGCCTCTGCAACTGAAGAAGCGCAATGTACTCCTGGCATCTATAAATGCCCTCATCGCGGTGATCTGATTGCCTTAAATGACAGTTCCATTCCTTACATTATCAGTCCCCGTCGAACCAAACTACTTAATGCTCAACCCAGGCTGCGCTGGAATCGAGTACCAGGAGCGACGAGTTATACAGTGAGCCTCAAGGGTGAGGGAGTGGACTGGAAAACACAAGTGAGCGATACTCAAATAGTCTACCCTGGTGAACAGCCTCTGCAACCAGGAGGTTACTATTTGCTGATTGTCAGAGCTGATACAGGAGCTTCCTCAACAGATGAACCAGTTATACCGGGAGGGTTAGGTTTTAATGTACTCAAAGCAACTCATACCCAGTCAGTTCAGTCCCAAGCTCAAGAAATTGCCCAGCAACCTTGGACTGAGCAAGCCAAAACCCTGGCTCTGGTTAATCTCTATCTCGACAAGGGGTTAACTGTTGAGGCAGTGGAAATGCTAGAAGATTTGGTCAATAGTGGAGTTGAAACAGCACCGATTTATAACAGTATAGGGAAACTTTATCTAAATTTCTTGGCCTTAGCACCCCAAGCTAAAACTTACTATGCCAAGGCTGTTGAACTAGTAGACTCTAATGATATCGAAGAGCAAACGGCGGCACAAGAAGGATTGGGAAAAATCGAGGCCCAGTTTGGCAATAATCAGGAAGCGATTCGCTTATTGACTATGGCGCGGGATGGCTATGAAATGTTAGGAGATACGGAACGTGTTAGTCAGCTAGATAGGCAGTTAAAGGTATTAATTCGTGAAGGAAAGAAGTAATAGTTAATAAGCGTTTGACGATGCGGGGAATAGGGAATAGGGAATAGGGAATAGGATAAAATTCTACGTCGAAAAAGAAGATAAGAAACAAGTCATATTTAGGGTTTGCTGAATAAGTCTTTAGCTATCAGCTGTCAGCTGTCAGCTGTCAGCTTTCCGGATTTTAACCCCGAATATTCGGAACTTAACCAGGTATTT
>JAAHHL010001272.1 GCA_010672185.1 Caldora sp. SIO3E6
TGCTCCCTCAGCCCCCTCAGCTCCCTCAGCTCCCTCAGCTCCCTCAGCTCCCTCAGCTCCCTCAGCTCCCTCAGCTCCCTCAGCTCCCTCAGCTCCCTCAGCTCCCCAACTCCCCAGCTCTCCCAGCTTTCTAAGATAAAATTGAGTAGAGGCGGGTTGGAGTCTTTACCCATAACATGCTAAGCAAACGCTAACGCCTGTCACTCTGGTTGGCACTACCCTTAATCTACACCCGACCTATACCCTAAATCATTCATTCATGCTTTTGAGGATGTATCCCCGTAAGCAACAACACTTGCTTAATAAAACTAAACCTCGACGCTCTCGACTTATGTTACTTCCCTTGCTGATACCAGTACTAGCGGTTTCTCTGTTCTTTAGCTACAGGCACATCAAAAGTTATTTTGTGCAGCCAGAAGCCATCTTTGTCTTGGGAGGAGCAGAGGAGCGAGAATCCTTCGCTGCTGAATTTGCCCAGCGCCACCCAGAGCTAGATATTTGGGTATCCTCCGGTAGCCCAGAATGGTACACTCAAAGGATATTTGCTAAAGCTGGCATCCTAAAAGAGCGTTTGCACATAGATCGCCAAGCTGTAGACACAGTGACTAATTTTACCACTTTGGTAGATGAGTTGAAAGCTGAGGGAATTGATAGTGTCTATCTAGTTACCTCGGACAATCATATGCGCCGCGCTCGCGTAATTGGTGAAATTGTCTTTGGTAGTCGGGGTATTATCTTAAAGCCTTTACCCGTCGATTCTGAGCGTTCACCTGAGCCGATTGAAAAATGCTTTCGAGATGGCGTAAGATCGATCCTTTGGTTAACAACTGGCCATACAGGTGCTACCTTCAGGAAAACATCAGATATTGATCGTTGGTACAAAGGACAAACAACCAACAACAAACAACAAGCAACCAAAGACAGAAAAACTCATGGCAACTGAACGAATCATCATTTTATCAAGTAGAGAAATCGAGAAAATGCGTCGAGCTGGACGCTTAGCAGCTCAACTTTTAGATCACCTAGAACCAATGGTGAAGCCGGGGGTAAGCACTAAGGAAATCAATGATGAAGCAGAGCGGTGGACCAAGGCTCATGGAGCAAAAAGCGCTCCCCTTGGCTACAATGGCTTTCCCCAGTCCATTTGTACTAGCGTGAATGAGGTTGTTTGTCACGGTATCCCTAATGGGAAGGAAATTCTCCAGGATGGGGACATTATCAATATTGATGTCACACCGATTGTTGATGGTTATCATGGCGATACTTCCAGAATGTTCTTTGTCGGTATCCCCTCACCAACAGCGAAGAAATTGGTAGAGGTTACCTTTGAATGTATGATGCGGGGCATTGCTGTGGTTAAACCAGGAGCAAGAATTGGAGATATTGGCGCGGCAATTCAAGAATATGCTGAAGCTAATGGATTTTCCGTGGTACGAGATTTTGTAGGCCATGGAGTTGGTCGAATTTTCCATACAGCTCCCCAGATTCCTCATTATGGCAAGCGAGGCAAGGGGAAAAAGCTCCGCCCTGGTATGGTATTTACCATTGAGCCGATGATTAATGAAGGTACTTGGGAAGTCGAGATTATGGCTGATGAATGGACTGCACTAACCCGCGATCGCCAACTTTCAGCTCAATTTGAACATACCATAGCAGTTACTCAAGACGGTGTTGAAATTTTGACTTTGCGGGAAGAAGTCGCTCTGAAGCAATCTGCTTAAGGAATCGGCATTTGGGGTATTATCAAGTGAAATTGATAGTTGATTAATTTGGTATAAGACCTATCCTTATAGATAATTATGGAAGCCGCAAAATATGTTTGGGGAATCGGATTGAGCCGTACAGGAACAACTTCCCTAGCTCAAGCCTTAGGTATTTTGGGCTATAAGACTATTCACTATCCCCTGTATTTTGAGGAGCTCAAAGGATTCAGAGCTGCCACTGATATTACAATTTTACTCTGGTTAGAAACTCTGGACAAAAAATACCCTGGTTCAAAGTTTGTTTGGACAGAACGGGAGCTCAATAGTTGGTTAAAGTCCTGCGAAAAGCATCTAGCTGATTCCCAACCAACTGCTAGAATGCTAGAGATCAGGCAGCAGTGTTACGGCTGCACCAATTTTGATGAAAAATTATATCTACAAGCGTATCACCAGCATCTTGCCCAAGTCGAAGAGTATTTTCATGACCGTCCTCAAGATTTTTTGAAAATTGATCTTATTGCTGGTCAAGGTTGGGAATTACTTTGCCCCTTCCTCGGTAAACCAATCCCCAAAAAATTATTTCCTCATTTACATAATACCGCCAGAAACAAATTTTTAGTCTTGATTGATTCAATGATTGAGTCAATCAAGTCTTTATTGGCTTCTGTCAAGGCCCGTATTCGTAATTAAACTTTATTCACCCCGGGTGAGCGAAATTTTGGTTGGACTACTAGCTAAATCTCAAAAAATTATCAGTTCTTGTTTGTTCCCCCATCTCCCCACCCTCCCCAA
>JAAHHL010001273.1 GCA_010672185.1 Caldora sp. SIO3E6
TTAAGGCTGGACTTTTCTCACCCCAAAGTAAATCTTTCAGTAAGTCTTTGCGCTGAGATTTCGGCTGCTGATGTCGGTAACGAGCCCAATCTTGCAAAGTTTGTCGGTGAGGACTTAAGGCGGCGATTAGTCCTAAAAAGAAGATAAGGTTGAATACCAGTAGTATCTGCAAATTCTCCCAGGAATCCTGGGGATAATCAAGATCATGGTACAAGGAAAATCCCACAATCATCAGTTCAAAACAAGCAGTTATCAAGTAACTCTGCTGTTTGCTGAAGATATTAGCACTAGGGTTGTGGAAGCAGCGCTGGAGCCCTTGCCATGCCCAATAACTCCATAAAGCGTTATTGAATACTGTTAAACCAGTCCAACTCCAAGCATGAGCGGTGACGGGTATATTAAACCACAGTAATCCTGCTAAGTAATCACCTTTTTCATAGACATCAGTGGGATCTAGGGAATGGGCATCAATCAGGTAAGGCAACAAAATCCCCGGATGAAACAGCATTAGCCAGTCTGCTGGGTAATAGTTGTGGTAGGGGTGGTGAAGCACATTGGTCATGATAATCAAGAACATGAGTACTGCACCACTGCCTAACCAGGGTTGGAAACTGCTCAGCTTTCTGCTTACTAAGCCAAATAACAGTGCCAAACTGTAAAAGCACAGGCAACTGCTAGCCATAACTATATAGAAGCAGAGCATTTTACCCATAGGGATGTTGCCCGCGACACTAGAGCACAGATGCAAAGGTAAAGCTAGACCAATGGTGATATAGAGTAAGATGGGGACTCCGAGGAGTTTGCCACCTAATATACTTGGGCTTGATTGAGGAGTGAGGCGTAGGAAGTTCAGTGTACCACGACTTTCTTCTTTGGAAAGGTCACTGAGCAACATGTAAGTACCGACTACCAACAGGGCAAAGATACCAATTAGGCTCAACCAGATAAAGACATCTTGCCACCAAAGCTGCCAGTTAATCTCAAAACCGCCTAAACCATCTGGCACACAATTACTAGAATACCTCTTTGCAGAACCAGTACAATAACGATTCCAATGATCACCTTTAAGCTCATGCTCAACCACAGGTAACTGACTGGCGAAACTCATCAGTAACAGTAATTGACTTACCAGGGAAATTGCTACTGTAATCAGGACATTACGGGGTTTAAGACGCCCTTTAAGTTCCCTAAACACCTGGGGATTCCACTCCCCAAGTTGATTGACTACATTCAGTGCCATAGTAATTTTAATCTCCGTATTGTTAACAAAGAAGTACAGGAGTACAGGAGTCAGGAGTCAGAAGTTAGAAGTCAGGAGTCATACTAAATCCGGTTAAGACACAAGATATTCATTTGCCCCCTAAATCCCCCAAAATTGGGGGACTTTGAATTATTTTTACCATGCTCTGAAAACCGGATTTGGTATCAGGAGTCAGAAGTACTCCTTCGGAGAAGGCTTCGCCAACAGGAGTACTCATAATTCCCAAACAACAAACAACAAACAACAAACAACAATTCTCAATTCCCACATAAAGCTTTAGTCGCTGATTCACCCGCTTGTTGTAATCTTCGTGTTAGCTGTAAATTCAACACTGCCAGGGTCAGAGACTGAGCAATTAGGGCAAAACCTACACTTACCCCCACGGTATGCTCTACACCAGCCCAGTGAAAGGCGGAAAATAACCAGACATCAGGCAGATGATTGGGGTTTAGGGATAGAAAAGCAAAAACTATTGGCGGTAAGATGATTAATCCAGCCACAGTAGTAGCAGCCCAAACTGAGCGTTTTTTCGCTTTCATCAGTAGCATCAGCTGAGCAACGGTAGCACAGACGAGGATAAAACTGATATTCAACAACAGTGCCCAAAGTGCTGGTATTTTGTATTTACTATCAGACCAAAATAGTACCCAGGTTAACAAAATTACCGAAGCGATCGCTAAATTCAGAGCTATTGCCACTAGTGCTGGACTTTTCTCACCCCAAAGTAAATCCTTCAGTAAGCCTCTGCGCTGGGATTTAGGCTGCTGATGCCGGTAACGAGCCCAATCCAGCAATGCTTGTCGGTGGGGACTCAAGGCAGCGATTAGTCCTAAAAAGAGGATGAGGTTAAATACCACTAGCATCTGCACATTCTCAAACACACGCTTGGTATAGACAACCTCAGGAGTGAGGGCAAATCCGATAACTGTCAGTTCAAAACCCGCTGTTAGTAGGTAACTTTGCCGTTTACTGAAGACATTAGCAGTAGGGTTGTGGAAGCAGCGCTGCAGCCCTTGCCATGCCCAATAACTCCATAAAGCGTTATTTAATACTGCTAAACTAGCTAAGGTTCCGACTCTAGCACCAACGGGTAGATAAAACCACCGTAATTTTTCCAAGTAATCACCTTTTCTATATATACCGGCAGGGTCTAGAGAATTGGCATCAACTAGGTGAGGTAACAACATCCCTGGATGAAACAGCATTAGCCAGTCCGTTGGCTGGTGA
>JAAHHL010001274.1 GCA_010672185.1 Caldora sp. SIO3E6
CGAGTAACAAGAGTGTGGGATCGCAAACGAGGGCGCGGCCTAAAGCGAGTGTCTGTTGCTGTCCTCCACTGAGCTGACCAGCTGGTTCCTTGGAACGTTCTGCGAGTATTGGAAATAAGTGGAAAATTTTTTCAATGTGCTGGTGGCGCTGAGTTTTCCGAAGGTGAAAGCCACCTAGTTCCAGATTCTCAAACACTGTGAGGTCATCAAAGACTCGTCCTCCCTGAGGGGCAAAGCTCATCCCTCGGACGATATGATCAGTTGGCGAAGTTTCCTGAATGGGAACTCCGGCCAATAAGATTCTCCCTCTCCATGTGGGGAGTAAGCCGAAGGCCACTTTTAGTGCAGTAGACTTTCCAGCACCATTAGGTCCTATTAGTGCTAATATTTCACCTTGATAAACACTCAGAGAAACGCCGAACAAAATTTGTTTCTTCCCGTAGCCTGTGTCTACCTCCTCGAACTCTAGCAAGACAGAGCGATTTGCTGAGGATAGTACGTTATCCTTTGCTGTTAGTAGTTGTTCTTCCATCTCAACTGTGCGTCTCACGACCTCATTGCCAGTATTTCCTGTTGGAGAGTTTTAAGAACTGTCTTGTAAGGTTTAACGAAATCAGTTTTAAACTTGGAATGTTCATAATCTAAGGTTAGAAAGTCACGAATTTTTGGTAACTGTGCTAGTGAACACTGTTTCAATTGGGCATCAAATGTTCTGAGACTTTCTTCGTATTCGTTAACTAAATTATCACTAAGATAGGTGTCCATTTTACGAATTAAAGCTGTTAGATTTTCCGCTTCAATAAATACCTCAAAAGAGGTATTTATTTTGGTGCCAATAGTTTCAAAATTGAGTTGAATAATACTGAGTCTTTCCATTTCTTCACTGTAGACTTTCTGTCGCACAAAATTCTCTTCTTCAGGTACATTGGTTAACGTCAGTCCCTTGGCACGAAGTAGTCGTCGAATCCGTTTGGTTTGTGAGTAAGCATCCACAATTTGCTCTAAAATCAATTTTTTAAATTCTCTAATAGCTTCACGTTCCTGTCGCTCTAATTCCTTTTGTTTATCGTAATTTTGCCGTTCTTCCTCTATCTCCTTGACAATAGAAGCAATCAATCCACCTATCACACCAACGACTACAAGCTGCAATAAAGCCTTGAAAGTTTCTAATCCAACATCTTGATTGGGAACGTTATATGTAATAACAACTACAACAATTCCAACTAACGTGATTACTCCTAACAAAAAGGCCCAGCCCCATCGTTGCCCTTCCATAAAGACTCCTTGAGCTCATAATTACTTGAAGTTTGACCTGCTCTAAGACTAGCCTAAATAAGCTTCAATGACTCTAGGGTCGTTACGCACAGCCTGTGGACTCCCTTCACAAATTTTAGTCCCGGCATCTATGAAGATCAATCTCTGGCACACCTGGTCAATGACTTCCATGTCATGCTCGATGATAATGACGGAACGTTTATGGTTAGACTGTTCCTTGATTAAATCTTTGATTAAAGATAAAGTTTTGTCTACCATGTGCGGGGCAACACCTGCTACTGGCTCGTCCAGAAGGAGGAGGCGTGCATCCCTTGCCAGACAGCAAACCAAGCTTAAAAGTTTTTGCTGTCCATAGGATAGAGCCTTGGCAGGCACTTCTGTTTTGTTTGCTAAACCTGCTTCATCCAGAAGGTGGATAGCATGTTGTCGATTGTGCCATTCTTGAGCTTGGCTAATCTGATGGTGAAAGACTGCGTTAAACAATTGCTCTCCCGGTTGTCTTGGAAAGGCGAGAAGTACGTTGTCTAGGACGCTGATCTGACCGATAAGGCGCAACCGCTGAAAAGTTCTCGCGATCCCACACGAAGCAATCTTCGCGGGGGATTGGTGAGTCAAATCTTCTCCTTGAAAGCGAATTGTGCCATGATCGAGGGAGAGAAAACCAGTGATGGCATTGAACAATGTTGTCTTTCCAGCACCATTAGGACCTATCAGTCCCACAATCTCGCCACCGGTGATTACACAGGAGAAGTTATCCAGTGCTACTACTCCAGCGAAGTGCTTGCAAAGTCCCTCAACCACTAAAAGGTTTTCTCTCATACCAAATCCGGATAATTGCCCATACAAATGGTTCTTAAAGTAAAATCCTTCTCCCCCAGCTCACCTTACCAGAAAGTATGGTTATTCAACCGGATTTGATATCACTTTCCCCCTGGATTACTTCTGACCGAAGCGATTATAATCTGCCAATCCTTGAGGACGCCAAATGAGAAAACCCACCATCAAGCTACCATAGAGAATTTGACGCAGGTAAGCCGCTTGAGCACTGGGTAAGCCGACAAAGCGTAAAAGCTCTGGTAGGATTACCAGAAGTGCTGAGCCAACTATGGGACCGGCCAAAGTCCCGGCTCCGCCAATGATGACCATCGCCAGAATTAGTACAGATTCACTGACTGTAAAACTGAACGGATCGATAAAACTGATGTAATAGGA
>JAAHHL010001275.1 GCA_010672185.1 Caldora sp. SIO3E6
CTGGACGTCCTGGATTCCACGTGCTCTCTTCCGATCTGAGACTCGGAGGGCGGGTTTTGAACTGAAAAGTTATCGTCTGTAGGGGGAATAATTTCGCTAAACCCGCCCCTACAAACAAATTTACTCAAGGTAACCTTTTTTAGGTTTTAATAGCCTATTTTCTCGAAGAACAATGGCTCTGGGTAGCTTAGGAGTAGTAGAGTATCATCACATACTTCATATGCTTGAACAGAATTGAGTGCCTGCAAATACTCGTATTCCTTTTGATTTCCTTCACACCCCACTTCTGTACTAGCTTGTTCAGTAAAACGAATTGGAGTTAGCTCTCCACACGAAGAAGAAATACCAATGTCTTGTGGGAATTGGTAACTACCGAAATAAGAGTTACAGTACATCCTGCCATAATCTTGGCCATCGAACAACTCAAGCGTAATGGGTGAATCAATTAGCTGCCAATTACCTTCCGGACCGTAAGGAGCAGCAGCGGATGCCGAAGTTGGCAGCAGCAAACTAATGGCTAAAGTCAAAGAGGCTATCCAGGTACTCAGGGCAATCCAGTGCTTTTTTTGGAAAAATTGGATAGTTTTTTTCATCACTATTATTGTAAAGTACTTTAATCTCAATCTTGGTTGAGTGTAATTTATGTAAGTATACGCTGTTACTTTTGATTACATCACTAAATTAGTTAATATTAAGTTAATAAGTTAAATCCCACTCAAAATTTCGCTCACCCGGAGCACATGGGGCGTCATTGGTGTCAACTTAACGTAAAACCGATGTCTCGCAAGGAACTCAAGGATACTGTGGGCGAATTAACTGAGGGGTCAGACCCCTCACCCACATTCGAGGTAAAAAGGCACTTTAATTATGGTGTATTGAGGTAATCTTACCTATAAGATTACCCTCAACTCCAATTTCAAGGTCTTTTCACATGACACTTCATCCGATAGAGCAATGGACAATCCCGCCAGAGACAGTAGAAGTAGCTCAGGCTGCCTTTCCACTCCTGGAATGTCTATATGAAGATATATGAACAATTGGGACAAATATATATTGATAGTGATTTCCAACATTTATATCCAGCTCGTTGTGGACAACTAGCTCTGTCTCCTGCTAGATTAGCTCTCATTACTATCATGCAATTTGCTGAAGGATTAAGTGATAGACTTCCCAGCAGAAGCTGTCAGGTCAAGAATAGACTGGAAATATGCTTTGGGACTAGAATTAAAAGATTCTGGTTTCGACTATAGCATCTTGAGAGAATTTAGAGAACGACTCATTAGCCAAGATTCTTCGGGGCAATTGCTCTCTCAAATACTAGCTCAATTAAAAGAAAAAAAACTCTTGAAAAGTCGAGGTAAACAACGTACAGATTCGAGCCATATGCTAGCAGCTATCCGTCAAGTTAATCGCTTGGAGTTAGTAGGAGAAACCTTGCGTCATGCTCTCAATGAATTAGCAACAGTCGCGCCTTTATGGCTGAAAGCTCAGGTAACTTCAGATTGGTTTGACCGTTATGGAGCAAGATTTGAACAATATCGTCTGCCCACAGAAAAAAAAGCTAAAGAAGAACTGGCACTGACGATAGGAGCCGATGGACACTACATCTTATCAGCTATTTATGAAGACTTGGGTCAGGGACATTTGTCGCAACTCACGCTTTGTAGAAATTTTACGACAAGTGTGGATACAACAATATGCTTTTATCGAAGGTAAGTTAGTGTGGCGAGATGCCAAAACGACAGGCTTGCCACCCAATAAAATATTGATTCAATCTCCCTATGATATAGAAGCCCGCAACCGAACAAAACGTAATATTAATTGGACAGGCCAAAACTCATCTACAAAACATTGCACTTGCTGCCGCAATGAATTTGAGCCGTTTGGTAGCTTGGTGGCAGGAAATTCCTAAACAAAAGACACGAATCAGTGCTTTCGCTTCTCTTAATGAGACTTCTTGAACTCTGGAAAGTAACGTGCCGTGGTGATAATTGCCTGGGGTCAACCACATTAGTCAGATAGTAATACCAATTGTTTCCCCACAATACGGATACTAAATGCACAGGATATGGACAAGGATTTGAGCGATATTGACCAAGATGGATAATCTCGTCTCGATAGAAAGTACCGCTGAATAAACAACGAATTACCGAATATGATGTCTTACCTCGCAGTCGGGTGACAAAAAACTTTTGATGCTCGGTAAATTCATCAAACCAAGGAAAAATGAATCTAATCAAGGCTCACCCTATAGAGGAGGAAACTGTTTCCCATTGGTGTCAACAGATGTAGTGAGTTTATGCCAGATGATATCAACAAGGAGTGAGCTGGGAACACTTTGCTTTAATATAAGAATAACGGGCAATGCGGTCGAGCAACCCGCCGCCAGGTGATGTCAAGCTATGGATGCGGTGGTACGTACCTCTGGGAACGCTGCTCACATAAAGCTGTCCCTATCTAGAAGGTTCACAAGAATGGAAACTA
>JAAHHL010001276.1 GCA_010672185.1 Caldora sp. SIO3E6
TCTAGCAATTAGTCCCAGAGCTAACCCGCGCTTTTCACTAGGGAACACCTCTGTCACAATCGCAGGTGTGAGCACTGCGATAAACACAGCCCCAAATCCCTGAAATATCCGCGCTGCAATCAATAAGTGAATTGTCGAGGCAGTTCCACAGACCAATGAACTTGTGGTAAATGCTGTGAGTCCGATTAGATAGAGCCATTTTTTGCTCCAAATATCCCCCAATCGGGCTACACATAGTACCAGGATTGCAAGCACCAGCGAATAACTGAGGGGAACCCACTCAACAGTGGCAAAATCGCTATGCAACTCCTCTACCAGTGTTGGTAAAGCCAAATTAACAATATGAACATCTAGCGAGAACAGGAATGTTCCTAAACCCACAGCAAATAAGAGCCACCATTGCCTAGAGCTCTCTATTGTATTGGCTTGTGTATTTGTCATCTGCTTCCTATCGCAATCCTATTTGATTCGTGAACAGTTATATCATGTCCACCTAAACAGTTCATTCAGAAATGCTATATTAGTCATGCTTACAGATTTTGCTCGACAAACTTGGATAGGGGTGAGCGAAAAAAGGCGTGGGAGAAAAAATAAGGGACTTCCAAATAAAAAAACGTCCCATCGTTGGAGGAGCTGAGGGAGCTGAGGAAGCTGAGGAAGCTGAGGGAGTAAGACAAGTCCAAAATTGGGATGATTTATTTCTTGGAGTTTCCTAAGCAGACGCGGGGACACGGGGACGCGGGGACGCGGAGAATTGAAATTCCACGCGAAATTTCATTCACCCCTTGGATAGCCAATGAAGTAAGTTTAACTCATGTAAAATAATTTGCCGTGCCTCAGCGATCGCATATTTGGTTTCGTGCCAAGCATCAGGGTTTGCCGTAAATTTTTGAAGCATTCATCTTAAATTTTTAGCCACTTTGACACAGATTTACTATAGTTTTTGGGAAAATCCTTAAGCCACCCATTCTTCTTCTTCTGGTTAGACCTTTTATGCCTTTTAACATACTCCGAAGTTGCATTGTCCCATCTTTTCGCTACACTTCGGACATATTTCTCCGTTGGGGAGAGCAGTTTTGATTGCTTCTTCTTTTTCTTCTTCTTTTTCCGCCTGCTTCCGGATAATGACCCGGAAACACCGGTAAGATCATCACCTTGGAGAACCACAACACGTTTTGATGGAGACGAAGAGCTGGTAGAGCTAGTTGATGGAGAAGATGAGCCGGTAGAGCTAATTGATTCAGAAGATGAGCCGGTAGAGCTAGTTGATGGAGAAGATGAGCCGGTAGAGCTAGTTGATTGAGAAGATGAACCAGAGTCGCTAGTTGATTGAGAAGATGAACCAGAGTCGCTGGGTAAGAGTTCCGACTCCTGATTCTGATCTTTATCATCCCCTTTTTGATCCCACAGCAGAACATTATCACCACGATTTAAACCCGTACCATCTAGCACTAAACCGTTCGTCGTGGTAATCAAATGATAGCCATCCCCAGCCTCGACTAATTTCCACTTCTGATTCTGATTGTTATCATCCCCCTTTTTCTCCCATAACAGAGCATAATCGTAACGATTTAAGCCCCTACCATCCAGCACTAAGCCATTCGTCGTGGTAATCAAATGGTAACCATCCCCAGCCTCGACTAATTTCCACTTCTGATTCTGATTGTTATCGGCTTCTTTTTGGCTCCACAGCAGAACATTATCATCACTCTTTAAACCTGTACCATCTAGTACTAAGCCATTGGTGGTGGTAATCAAATGGTAGCCATCCCCAGCCTCGACTAATTTCCACTTCTGATTCTGATTGCTATCAGCTTCTTTTTGCTTCCACAGCAGAACATTATCACCTCTACTTGAACCTGTACTATCCAGTACTAAGCCGTTGGTCGTAGTAATAAAATAGTCACCATCCCCAGTGTCTACTAATTTCCACTTTTGGTTTTGATTGTTATCATCACCTTTTTGGTCCCACAACAGAACATTATCACCATTACTTAAACCCGTACCATCCAGCACTAAACCATTGGTGGTGGTAATCAAATAGTAGCCATCTCCAGCTTCTACTAATTTCCACTTCTGATTCTGATTGTTATCAGCTTCTTTTTGGCTCCACAGCAGAACATTATCATCTCTCTTTAAGCCCGTACCATCCAGTACTAAGCCGTTGGTGGTGGTAATCAAATGGTAGCCATCTCCAGCCTCGACTAATTTCCACTTCTGATTTTGATTGTTATCAGCCCCTTTTTTATCCCACAGCAGAACATTATCACCACGATTTAAACCTGTACCATCCAGTACTAAGCCGTTGGTGGTGGTAATCAAATGGTAGCCATCCCCAGTCTCGACTAATTTCCACTTCTGGTTCTGATTGTTATCATCGCCTTTTTTATCCCACAACAGAACATTATTACCACTACTTAAACCCGTACCATCCAGCACTAAGCCATTGGTGGTGGTAATCAAATAGTAGCCATCC
>JAAHHL010001277.1 GCA_010672185.1 Caldora sp. SIO3E6
TAGGAGCGGAGGTGCGGAGGTGCGGAGGAGCGGAGGAGCAGAGGAGCGGAGGAGCGGAGGAGATGGGGAAAACAATCCCCAATTCCCGATTCCCGATTCCCAATTCCCGATTCCCAAACAACAAACAACAAACGACAAACAACCAATAACAAACAACAATTATTAGGAGACTCAAGATGGAAAGTGTATTTGCTTGGTTAATTGCTTTGGTTCTTGGTGGTTCAGGAATTGCTAGTTCCGTTAAGATTATTAATCAGGGAAATAAAGCATTGGTAGAGAGATTGGGTAAATATAGTGGTAAGGAACTTACTCCTGGTCTTAATTTTCTCTTCCCTGTCCTTGATAGAGTGGTATTCCAGGAAACTGTTCGGGAAAAAGTTTTGGATATTCCAGCGCAGCAATGTATTACCCGCGATAACGTTTCCATTGGTGTTGACGCTGTAGTTTACTGGCGCATTATGGATATGGAAAAAGCCTATTACAAAGTGGAAAATTTGCGATCGGCAATGCAAAATTTGGTGCTCACCCAAATTCGGTCAGAAATGGGTAAATTGGAGCTAGATCAAACCTTTACTGCTAGATCGGATATCAATGAAATCTTGTTGCGGGAATTGGATGAAGCTACAGATCCTTGGGGTGTTAAAGTTACACGGGTGGAGCTAAGGGATATTGTCCCTTCTAAGGCAGTGCAGGATTCAATGGAGTTGCAAATGTCAGCTGAGCGTCGCAAAAGAGCAGCGATTCTGACATCGGAAGGAGAAAGGGAATCAGCTATCAATACGGCTAGAGGTAAAGCTGAAGCTCTAGAGTTGGATGCTCAAGCGCGGAAAAAAGCCGCAGTTTTGGATGCGGAGGGACAACAACAGGCTATTGTACTCAGAGCCCAGGCCGAACGTCAGCAACAAGTCCTCAAAGCTCACGCCACTTCTGATGCTCTACAAGTAGTTAGCAATGCTCTGAAGAAAGATCCTACTGCCCGTGAAGCGCTGCAATTCTTAATTGCCCAAAATTATATAGATATGGGGATTAAGGTTGGTAGCAGTGACAGCAGTAAGGTGATGTTTATGGATCCTCGCACTATTCCCGCAACGATAGAGGGAATGCGTTCTATTGTTGGAGATGGGGACAATCTTGATTTTAAGCTAGGTGACATTAAGCAACGCTGAGCTGTGACATCCTCCCGGCGCTAATTCTACGAATATAGCGCGGGCTTCCTCCAATCACTTGGAAGATTTCCTGGTTATTTCCTTGCGGGGTTTCGTCTCTGACCTAGACGGGATTTCTCCCGTCCCCGGCAGACCGACTGCACAGGCAGTTTCCTTTCCCCCTAGTCCAGGGGTACTGATCAGTTCCATACCTCGATTTCTTATGACTATCGCGCTAGCCACGTCACGATCTGTTTGATAGTTACAGTGAGGACACTTATGAACTCTAACACTCAAGTCTTTTTTGACCTCACCCCCACAGGAGGGACACCTTTGAGAAGTCCCCCTCGCATCCACTTGAGCAAAGAACTTTCCACGTTTCGAGGAAACATACT
Organism: Caldora sp. SIO3E6; assembly: GCA_010672185.1. Lineage (GTDB taxonomy): Bacteria > Cyanobacteriota > Cyanobacteriia > Cyanobacteriales > Coleofasciculaceae > Caldora. Next base: position 1,541 of record JAAHHL010001277.1, read on the forward strand.
TGACGATGGTTCGGAACTGACCAAAACCCGCATCAAGCATCTGTTTCCCCAAGAATCCTTTGGCACTGACGCGATAGTCCAGGTTTTCCATGAAAACCATGTCACCTTGATCACAAAGGGCATGGGCTTGTTTGTAATGGAAGTTCTTTCTACTGTTATCAATTTTGTGGTGAAGTCGGGCAACTTTGAGTCGGGCTTTCTCGTAATTTTTAGACCGCTTCTTTTTCTTGGACAATCTGCGTTGCAGCAATTTCAGCTTGTGTTGCAGTTTCTTCAAAAACTTCGGCGGTCTTACGAGAACTCCCTCAGATGTTGCCAAAAACTTGGACAACCCAATATCTACACCAATCGGATGACCGTGGGGCGCAGGGTCAGGAATATTGACATCACACTGAATGAGTATAGATGCGTACCATCGGTCGGCTTTCCTAATGATTCGTACTTGCTTTACCACAAATCCACTGGGGATTGGGCGATGTAAGTTAATCGGGATTGCTCCGATTTTGGGCAGTTTGATGTGCCAGTCGGTTACGGGATTTCCCTTGAACTGAGGAAACAGCAACGACTTGAATTGCCCGTATTTTTTGAAACGTGGAAAGCCAAATCCCCGTTTCTGGAAATAATCCCAACTTTTATGCAACTGTTTAATCGCCTGTTGAAGAACTTGAGAAGGAACTTCCTTCAAGAAAGGAAATTTTTTCTTGGCTTTGGGCAGGTTGTTAAGCTGATAGATTTCGTTGGGGAACTTAGTATCTGCTGGGATGATGTACTCTTTGTCGAGAGAACATCTATCTATCAAACACTTACGGCTATCGCACCAATCTTTTATCTCTCGAAGTGCGTAGTTGTAAGCGCCTCGACAGATGTCCATCCACTCAAGGAGTTGTTGCTCTTGAGGGGCATCTGGATAGATTCGGTAGCGGTAGTTAAA
>JAAHHL010001278.1 GCA_010672185.1 Caldora sp. SIO3E6
TCTTCCGTCTCGTGCTTACCTTTGTGGCGACTTTTAGGATCAACAGAGTCACCTTCAATATGGGGTAGTTGGTCTGATTTGAGATAAACTCCAGCAGAGCTCATATAGATAAAATGCTCTACCCTGTCCTTAAAGATTTCTACCAGAGGTTGAGTATCGCTGAGTTCTCGACCATTGTTATCAAAGATAGCATCAAACTCCTGGGAAGATAACTTTTCCTTGAGTTGAGCCGAGTCTTTGCGATCGCCATGAATTTGTTTGACCTCTGCTACAGGTGCTGGTTTATTGCCACGATTGAACAATACCACTTCATGACCTTGTTCCACCAGGATTTTGGTTAAGTAGACCCCGATAAACCGGGTTCCACCCATAATTAAAATGCGCATATTGATTATGTTGGGTTTTCCATAAGAATATAAACCACAGAGGCACAGAGAACACAGAGTAGATTGCTAAGGCTTGTACATCAGAGATTCTGTTGCTTACAGATGGATTTGAGAACCTGTAACAGCAAAACTGCACTTTCAGAGTCCATGAGATCGAGTAATGGCATCTGTTGATAGGTAGGGGGATTTCCCGGTTTAATTAAAACAAAGCGATAATCTGTACCATTGGTACTTAGTCCCCACACTAATTTTTGATATTTCAAACTCTGATGAGCGTAAGTAAGCAGTTGGGGTAAGCCTTCGAGGGAATTGATTGAACTGTTTTTCGATTCAATGACTAATAACCAAAAGGCAATATCCTTGGTGGTTGCATACTCTTTGTTGACCGCTAAGAGATCAAAACGTCCGGTAATTTTTGTGTCTTCATCTTCAACAACAATAGTCTCGATATCTTGTTCGAGACTGATTTTAATCGGGGAACGGTAGAAACCAGCTAAACGGAGTAACGGAGCAATAACTAGTAATTTAATTTGCCCTTCTAGGACTTTACCTTCAATAAGGTAGTTTTCAAAGTCATCTCGAATTTGTGTGAGTTCCTGCTGTTCAAACTCAGTTAGCGGTTCTAGGGAGAGTAAGGGGGTAAATGAGCCGTTGGGTAATTTATGGAGTTTGAGGAGTTGATGAATCTGCTTGAGGGTTAATTTTTGAGCAATGATGGTTGTCATCGGTTTTGGTGAGAGATTGGAATGGTTAAGCTCAGACGCATTCACCTTGATGTTTCGGATGACAGATCACAGGCAAGATGCCTGTTCCACAAGAAACTGATGATTATTGAATTAGATGCCTCTTCGCTTACCTACAATCTAGGCTGAACTCAATTGTTGAAGCAATATCAGTTGTGCATTGCTTTAATTGTATTTGTCATTTATAATATCGTGCTTTTTATTGGTTAAGCATCAAATAGCCCTACCCCACGGGCGACAATTGCCACCCGCTACGAAGGTATCCAAACAAATCAAATCCTCTGTTGCCTGTTACCTTGTTTTTTGAAAACCAATAGTTGAAGAACGAGCAACCACCGTATTTTCTAGTTGACCGATGCCCTCAATTTCCACACGAACATCATCCCCTACCTGCATTGCTCCTACTCCTTTAGGTGTCCCTGTCAGCACCACATCTCCTGGTAGCAATGTCATGACTTGAGAAATGTAGGAGACTAAAAATTCCGGAGAAAAGACCATTTGATTGATTGAGGCGGATTGCACAGGTTCAGGAGCATCGTTCAAAAAAGTCTGTAACTTAGCTCCAGCACTCAACTCCCTAACAATCCAGGGACCCAGAGGACAAAAGCTGTCAAACCCCTTGGCTCTAGTCCATTGAGCATCACGCTTTTGTAAATCCCGGGCCGTGACATCATTAGCAATGGTATAGCCCCAAATTTTACTCTGAGCCTGTTCTGGTGTGCAATCTAAGCAAACCTCACCAATCACCAGTGCCAACTCCCCCTCATAATCGACTCGCTGGGACTGTCGAGGATAGTGAATTTCTCTACCAGCAGCAATGACAGATGTGGGAGGTTTAAGGAAGAGGAGGGGTTCCTGGGGAACTGGTGTTCCCATTTCTGCCGCATGGTCAGTATAGTTCTTGCCCACAGCAATAATTTTTGTCGGGGCACAGGGAGCCAGCAACCAGTAACTCCCTGCTTCTAACTCTAAATCGGTAGGTTGTCCTTGTAACCAGGGTGGTGCATCAAGTACCTGAACACTGCGCGTCAGTTGCAACAAACCATAATAGGTTTGTCCTTGAGCCGTTTTAATTCGGACGTAGCGCTGGGCCATAAGTTTAAATGTTCCTTACTGACTCAATGAATAGGGATGTAGGAAAATATCAACTATAAAGAATGAAGTATGACAAGGTTTTGAGGTTTAATCAACAATAGTGCCATTCCCTAGATAGATCCAGATTGTTATAGGATGTAACAGTAAACCTTGCACGTAGCTTACTGCGGAGTGCGTAAGTACTTACAGAAAGCGGCCATAACCTCCATCCTTAGAAGAATAGGAGGAATAGTT
>JAAHHL010001279.1 GCA_010672185.1 Caldora sp. SIO3E6
TTTTCCAAAGGGTTGTACGTTAGCCTGGGGATGGCTTTGGGCGGGTTTTGAGAGGAATATTAGGGTAAAATGGCCTAAATTGTCCCTAAACCCGCCCCTACAATATATGGTCTTTGCCTGCCTTGTTCCTTGAAAGCGCCCGACGGGCGGCGCGCCACCCCCTAGGTCGGGAAGAAACAAGTCACAGCTAGAACCTATTCCATGTACATTTATAAGTGTTCTGACAGTTAAGAGCAATTAGCAATTAGCCATTAGCAATTAGCCATTAGCCATTAGCCATTAACAATTAGCAATTAGCCATTAGCCATTAGCCAGAGTGTTTCTTAAGAGTCTAAGTTGCCTTAAGCCTCAGCAGCTACAGGATAAACGCTAATTTTCTGGCGAGATCTGTCCTTTCTTTCAAATTTCACCACACCATCAATCAAGGAAAAGAGGGTATCATCATTACCACGACCGACATTAAAGCCGGGGTGAAATTTAGTTCCCCGCTGACGCACTAAAATATTGCCAGCTTTGACTACCTGACCACCATAACGTTTAACTCCTAGCCGTTGGGCATTAGAATCACGACCATTACGAGTACTACCAGTTCCTTTCTTATGAGCCATCGTGTCCTCCTATATTAGGTTATTAAGATAAAAACTCTTATTCTTCTGCAGTAGCAGCAGCTTCTACAGTCTCTTCAGTAGTAACAGCCTCTACAGTTTCTTGAGAAACAGCTTCAGTCGTTTCAATTGATACCTCCTCTGACTCCTGCTCAGAAGAAGCAATAACAGAACCATTCAGACTGATAGAGTCAATCATCAAGCAAGTAATTTCCTGCCGATGTCCGCGCTTCTTGCGAGTTTTCTTCTTGGGTTGCATCTTATAAACGATGACCTTACGACCACGATAATGTCGCATCACCGTTCCTTCCACGATCGCCCCTTCAATCACAGGTTGACCAATAGTGACTTCACCGTCGTGATTTACTAGTAAAACTTTGTCAATTGTTACCTTCTCATCTGGTTCAACTGGCAGCAACTCAATGTCGTAAAAACGACCTGGCTCTACTCGCAGTTGTTTGCCACCAGTTTCGATAATTGCATAACTCATGGGATTGTCCTTGAAAGTTGCCGTACAGGTAGCTGCTTTATCTGGGTATCAAGTCGAAATTGTTCCCATTTGTCAGCTTTGGCGATGTCTGAACCTGATCCGAGCTAGATTAGACACACAATCTACAATAGTATTGTATTGAAAGCTTAAAAGTCAAATTTATTTTTGCCAATACTGCACCATTGCTGCCGGAAGGATGATTTTTGGCCGAAGAATCTAATGATTCTATAGATAAGCGATTGCAATGATAAATCTTGTGCAAATATGATTGGTGAGGGGATTCCCAAGTCAATCCTATGCCAAAGAAAAAACGCCAAAAAGTCCAAAAAGCAGCTCAAGGCTTCGGCTTAAATGCTCAAGCGTTAGCAGTCGGCTTAGCTAAACTTGAGCATCTGATGCGCCAAGAAGAATGGTCAAAGGCGCTCAAACAAATGCACTCTCTCGAAGAGCGCTATCCTAACCATCCGAAAGTGCTGATTTATGTAGTGGATTTTTACCACGAAATCGGCGATACCAAGAAATATCAGGAAGCTGCTGAGCGCCTAGTGCAAGCTGATCCAGATAATCCTGAAGCCCATTTGAGACTAGGGGAAGCATGTATGGGCAATTTGCATCCTCTGTTAGCACTAAAGAATTTTCGCCACTGTCTCACTCAATTCCCCAACTATGAACAAATAGAGAAGGTACAGGAGATCGTAGCTGAGCTAGAAGCAAAAATAGGCGGTATTTTGGCGGATATTGGGCTAGAGGGGGAAGATGCTGTTGCTTTAGGAACCCTGCATGAGGAAGCTATATCTTGCTTCGAGCAAGGCAACTTAACCAAATCACGTCAATTGGAAGAACAGGTACTAGAAAGCCGTCCCAATTTTACTTCTGCTTTGAACAACATCAGTTTGTGCCATTGGAAAGAAGAAAAGCTGAAGGAAGCGATCGCTACAGCTAATCACGTTATCGACATCGATCCTCAAAATTTTCATGCCTACTCTAACCTCACTCGTTTTCTTTGCTTGAATGGTCAATTAGCAGAAGCAAAAAAAACTGCTGAGCAACTAAAAGCTATTGACAATAACGTGGTGGATTGTTGCCTCAAAAAAGCGGAAGCATTTTCCTATATAGGAGATGACCAAGGTATTGTAGATATTTTCAATGCTGTCAAACAAGCAGGGGATTTGGATTTGGCTCCTCCCATATTCTCTCACTTCGTCGCCGCTGCTCAAATGCGCTTAGGGCAAGAACGAGAAGCTCGTCAACTGTGGCAGCAAGCTCTGGAAGCGGCCCCAAGATTGGAGAGTGCCCGGGAGAACTTGAATGACCTCAAACAACCTATCAGCAAGCGCCATGCTCCTTGGGCTTATAGTATGGG
>JAAHHL010000128.1 GCA_010672185.1 Caldora sp. SIO3E6
ACAGTGGACACAATTCGCAGTTCTCAAAGAGCTCATCAATAAATGACTGATCTACTTGAAGTGGTGCATGAACTTGCTGGTAAGCCATGTATAAGAAGAAGGTCCGACTTCTTCTTCCGGTTTGCCTTTGTAAATCACTTTCAGACAACAAAGAAGCCGGGGATCTAACTACCGATAATCCGCTGTCTGAATATTCCGCAAACGCGCCGCATCCTTCATCCCATATTCTGGACGACAGAATCGATCCAATTGTGCTTCAAAGAATGCCCGATTTGCCTGCAAATGCTTCGGGTTGGGGTCATCTAAGGGATAATAAAGGGCAGCCCTTAATGCTTGAAATACCGCAGAAGTAACACAATACATCGAGCGTTGGAAAGTTACTCCGACTTGATTTAAGATATCATCCTCACCCCGACACCTCTGGGTATAAAACTCCTGAAGATAAGGTGGCAGGAAGTGATACATATCCTGCATTAGCAGTGTTGGTGGAACTCCTGCTGAACCTACGGGGAATTTATCGGCATAGAGTACTCCATAGTGGAAGTCTTTTTGGTCACTAGGAACTTCCCCTGCTTGAGCATTATAAGACTTGGTTCCCCGAAAGGGTGCGGTGCGATAGAAAACTGCTTCTACATAAGGGAGTGCTGCTTCATACAACCAGGTGAAGCCTTTGGATTTGGGGATAACCTCGTAACATTCGTCTCCCACATATACATGATGGTAAATGGGACGTCCTGCGATCGCAAATATTCCATTCACCAAAAAATTCATTGCCTCTGGAACTGTGGTAATTTTACCCTCATCATACAAGTCAGAGACTTCAAAGAATACCGGAGCCATTACTTCCCAAAACAACCCCAAGTTACTGTAGTAAGATGCCTGACGACACTGCTCAATAAACATTTCTGGGAACAGCTTGTGCAGTGCCAGCATTAAGGGGTTATTTTTAAAGTAAGCTTTAATGGCTCTATCGGCATTGGCTTTGTATTCATCGGAGTCTAAGTAAGCATCAAATTGATTTATCGGTGCATACATATGACGATGCCAGAGCATGGCTCGCATACAAGCCTCAGCAAATTCCATATTAATCCGGTCATGCCACAAGTGATGGAGCAACTTGGGCATTTTTTTCGTCTCACCTTTTTCAATAAAGGCTAAAAGTTCGGGATGAGCTGTTGCTTCACCGCGCCAAATTCGTAAATCAGCATCATCTCCAGCATAATGGTTATGCCGTTCTAAATATTCTTGGGGTAGAAAGTATTTAAAGAAAGGGAAGGGATTTAAAAAAACCCGCTCGGCAATATAAAGTAAGTCACGCCAGTAGAAATCCATCGGCACGGCATAAGCTTTCCAGATGCCGACAATTTGCATAAGATTTTCTGGGGTGTCGGGTATCATTGCCCCTCCTGCTTCGAGGCGATGAATAATATCCGCAAACTCATGCTGAGAAGGAGGTAATTTGGGTTGGTTTGGTTGAGTTTCTGGAGTTTTATCTAGAGTTGTAGTCATGGAGTTTTGAAGTAATAAGTAACAAGTAACAAGTAACAAGTTTTGAAGAATTTATCCCAAACTATTGGAATTAACAAGTGGGAAATTCCCTAACACCTATTACTGGCAGGATGCCAGTTCCACTCACCTAATACCTAATACCTATTATCTATCGCAACCTGTTGATGATTAACAGTGGGAGTAATGGCAACCATTGCTGTAGTAGTTGGCTCCATCCAACGCACTAGGTAGCTAGGTTGTATTCCCAGAAGCAGGATTAGGAAGGCTAAAATAAAAGCTGGAACTTGTTCCGAGAACACAACTTTGGGATAGTATGCTCTATTGCTGTCGAGTTTGCCAAAGCAGGTGCGGTTAAGGAGAATTACGAAGTAAACGGCGGTTAAACCAGAGGCAAGGATACAGAGGAGGGTTTGCCAAGGGAACACGGCATAACTACCTTGAAATACGAGAAATTCCGCAATAAAACCGACTAAACCAGGAATGCCAGCGCTAGCCATGCCACTTAAAATTAGAAGAGCACTTACTAAGGGTAAACCTCTGAGGGGATTCATTAATCCATTGAGGACATCCAAATCCCGAGTCCCTACCTTGGCTTCAATGATTCCCACTAAATAAAATAGAATTGCCAGGATTAAACCGTGACTTACCATCTGAGAGACAGCACCTAGGAGGCTTAAGGGTGTAAGTGCAGCGGCAGCAACCACGATGTAGCCCATGTGACCAATGGAACTATAGGCTACCATGCGCTTGATGTCTTTTTGAGCGATCGCACTTAATGCGCCATACATAACACTCACTACACCGATAATTGATAACCCCGGAGCTACCAGTGCCCAGGTTTCGGGAAATAGTTGCAAACCAAACCTGACTAAACCATAGGTTCCCAATTTAGCAACCATGCCACCTAAAATAATTGCTACTACCGGAGATGCGGCAACATAAGCATCGGGCATCCAGGTATGTACGGGGACTAGGGGGATTTTGATACCAAAGCCGATTAATATAGCTGTCAGGAGAATTAGTTGAGTGGTTAAGGATAAGTTTTGAGTGTTGATGACTCCGTAGTCGAAGCTGCTGGCATGGGAAAACCAAGTTAATCCCAGGAATGCACCTAGAATCAGAATTCCGGATACTGCTGTATACAGAAGAAACTTCATCGCTGCATATTCCCGCTTTTCGCCTCCCCAAATAGCAATTAGCAGGTACAGGGGTATTAAGATTACTTCATAGAAGATGACGAAGAGCAATAAATTTTGAGCTAGAAAGGAACCAGCAACACCTGCATTAACTAGTAAAATTAGGGCGTATTTGAGACGGGGACGCTCAACATCATTCCTACCGCTAAATAAAACAATAACAGTCAGGAAGTTGCTCAAAGCTAGTAAGGGAAAGGATAGCCCATCTACGCCTAGTTTATAGTTTAAGCCGATTTGAGGAATCCAAGGTAAAGATTCTGGAAACTGCATTCCTGGATTGGTGAGATCAAACTGTAAACCAAGCCAGAGAGTAATCAGGAAAATAGCTGTTGCAATCGCTAGAGCCACAGAACGTATCCGCGAACCAGGGAGTTTTCCTGGTATAAACCCGACTAGGAAAGCACCTAATACAGGTAACCAAATTAAGGTACTAAGCATGTTTGAGAATTGAGAATTGAGAATGGAAAATTGGTAGGCTACTAGCTTAAGCCGGGACAAAATATTGACTATGATTAGCTCCGGTAGATTTTATCAGTTACCGATCATACCGGCAAAGTTTGCTAGTAAAGGCCAACTTAAGAACAATCCCAAAAGAGCTACTCCCCAAAGAATAGTTAGGGCATAAAACTGACTTTTACCGGAGACATTGTACTTCAAACCTTGTCCCCCAAACATAGTTGCCATACCTATTAAATTGACTAATCCGTCCACAATATAACGGTCTGACCAAGCAATGGCTTGAGACACTAAACCAACGACAAATACGACGGTTAAGCGGTAGAGTTTTTGGGTGTAAAAATCGTAGGCAAACAAGTTTTGTAGGGATTGATTGCCAAAACCCACGGGTTTGGGATAGCTGTTATTAAGATAGAGAAAGGCTCCGATACTACAGCCGATGGCACTGGATAACAGCAACAAGCCAGCTACGGTAAGGTTAATCGCAGACCATTCTGGCATCAGTTGCCATTGCATTAGGACTAGGGGTACGTGCAAGACAAACCCCATTAGTAGTAGCATAGGGAGAATCATTGGCCAGTGAACTTCTGGCGATCGCTCACTCATCTGCTTGGGTTTGCCACCGAAGATTAAGCCAAACACCCGGATGACGCTTAAGCTAGCCAGGGTATTTACTATTAGCAAGACGGCAAATAGCCAAGGGCGAGTCTGGTAAAGATGCTCACCTAATTGTAATAAAGCCCAAAAACCGCCGAGGGGAGGGATGGCTACTAAACCTGCTGCACCAACTAGGTAAGAAATGCCGGAAGCTGGTCTTTTACCCCAGAGTCCCCCTAATTGGGTTAAGTCTTGGGTGACGCTATTCCAGATAATTGTACCGGTACTCATGACCAACAAGGCCATGGCTACGGCGTAGATTAACATTAAGGTTAAAGCGGTTTGGGTTTGGTCCGTACCCACAGCGATAAACACCAAACCCATGTAGGCACTGACGAGGAAAGACAGAGTACGCTTAATATCAACTTGAGCGATCGCTACCATCGTACCGCCTAATGCTGTTACAGCACCAATCAGTAAGGTGACGGAGGCAGCTAAGGGGGAAAGCTCAATAATGGGTTGGACTTTAATTAGTACCCAAGCACCGGTACAAACAACTACAGCATTGCGTAAAATAGTGCTAGGAACTGGACCTTCCATCGCTAAATCGAGCCACAGATGTAGAGGAAATTGCGCACATTTGCCCATCGGTCCAGCGATTAAGGCTAAGCCTAATAATGCGGCAACTGTGGGGTCGATTTGAGCAGTGCTTGCCCAGGTTGTTAGTTCGGTAAAATTCCAGGTTTTTGCTAAGGGATAGATAGCAATAACTCCCATTAAGAGAAACAAGTCTCCTACCCGTTTGGTTAAAAAGGCATCTCTAGCACCGGTAACCACTAAAGATTGATTGAACCAAAACCCAACTAAGAGATAAGTTCCTAGGGTAAGAATTTCCAGAATAATATAACTGAAAAACAAGGAGTTGCAGAGAACCAAGGCACACATGCCCGCTTCAAAGAAGGCTAGCAAGGAGTAGAAACGAGCCCAACCCCAATCCATTTCCATGTACCCAATGGCATAGATTTGCGCCAGTAGATTGATGCCGGTAATCACCAGGGTGGCGCTAATAGTAATCGCAGACAATTCTAGGGGAATGGTCAAATTGAGGTCGATAGTTTGCAGCCAAGGAATGAATATTTCTTGTTTGGGTTGATTCCAAGTTGCTGATAGAGCAATTACGCCGTGTAAAAATGCGATTAAGCTCATCAAAGTATTGATGTAACCTGAGGGTCTTGGCCCTGTGCGATAGATTATGCTAGGAGACCAAGGTATCGCTAAAATTGAACCAATTAGGGGATAGCAAGGTATCAACCAAGCTGTTTCTAGGAAGATTTGAGCCATCGGGTATTTAGTAGACAAGGGGGATACATTAAGGTTGAATAGCTATTCAACCTTAATAGAGAAAGTAATAAATTAAGTTTTGTTAAGGTTTCAATACAGTATACTGGTTAATGGGTACAAAAATAAAGATTAAATTAAATAACTCAGTAATGATGTTAGTAAAATCTGCTTATATAGGTGAGCGATAATAGTAACTATTCGTTTTCATCTATGGATCAGCCAATTCTAGGGGGAGGCATCAAAAATGAATTTTATGATGCGCGATCGCTTTTCCCGGTTCAGTTAATCTGGCTGTAGGGGTAGGTTTAGGGTCACCGTTAAACCGTGATAGCTATAGTCTTCATCCCATAGGCTCTCTGTGTGTTGGTAATCTGCAATCACTGTTATGATGTACTGTTTGAAGGAATTTTGAAATTAAAAAGCGGCTCTGTTGCTTTTGTCAACCTCACTAAGGTTACAAACTTAACTCTAGCTGTAGTGCCATGTTGCCATCAGGTAACTTCATTGCTTGACCTGTATCTTGTGCTCGATAAAGTTCTTGAAGAAAGCAGGCAATTCGATAGGAAAATTGTACTGGGACAGCATTGCCTATCTGTTGATGAACATGACGCTTATTGCCTCCGTGAAAAACCCAAGAGTCTGGGAAAGTTTGCAGGCGAGCATATTCTCGATGGGTAAAACGGCGAAGGCGGCTGGCGCTGATGCGCCACAGTTTTAAATCAATGTTTGGGTTCCTCACAAATAATCCATTGACTCTGTCTTTCTCCTTTCTCTGGGCTATGACATTACCCTGAGCCCAACCCCAAATAGTTGCAGTATCTATCGCAGGGAAAGGAGCCTCTAGAGATCTAACTGGATGTCCATCGGAGCCAGTTCGAGAAAATCTACAGGGTACAGGAACTTCAGCCGGATCGAATGCTTCTCCAGTTTCTCGGTGAACACGGCTTTTAAATCCCCATTGGGGAGCATGATTGGGAAGTATAATCGATGGATTATGGGCAATATCTCCCAGATATACTTTTGCTGGTGTATCTAATTCTGGTATAGGCCAGTGGAATGTGTTGGGGAATCGATCAAAACTGGCGATAAAAATAAATCTTCTTCTCGTTTGAGGTACCCCAAAACCAGATACTTTGAAAATATTATATTTGACATAATAGCCAAGATGTTTAAAATGCTCTGAGATAACTTCAACAAAAGGTAGTCCGCTTTTAGGGTCTTTCATTGTCCGAAGATTGAGAACATTCTCAATTACAATAAAGCGAGGCTTTTTACTCTTGGCGATTCTCACAACTTCTTGAAAGAGAAAATTTCTCTCATCACTCTCAATACGATTGCCCCCCAAAGAAAATCCCTGACAAGGAAAACCTGCTAAGATTACATCGCTCTGGGGTAAATCATTTTCTGACAACTCTCGAATATCAGCTTCTGCAATATGCCAATCAGGTCGATTACTGCGAAGTGTCTTGATACTCCAGCTATCAATATCTGTAGAACATAAGTGTTTAAAGCCCGCCATTTCAAAGCCAAGATCTAAACCACCAGCACCGGAAAAAAGACTTGTAAATGAGAGTATCATCTTAACGTAGGGTAACTATTGGTCCTGAAGATTTAATTGAACGAAAGACCCCAAACGTATGCTGATTACCTGCGCTTGGATTATCTACATAAGATGGTGTAAGGCTGTGCTCAACCATATCAAAGTGATAACCTCTAATCAGTCTTGGAGCCTCTACACGTGTAAGAGCACCCACTGACTTCAACTCTGCACCAGCTTGAAATCTAGTTGGTGCGATCAGGGTTACTTGTCTTGCTGTACCATTGGTAAGAGCGAATGGAGTAGGAGCTACATACATTTTGCGATCGCGAATCATCATGTCTCCATAGCTACCAAATCCTTTGAGATTCTTGTTCTTGTGAACATATGAATGGTCTGCATTGAGAAAATCACCATGACACATAACAAGATCATAAACTGGATAACTTGTTTCTTTTGTTTTTGCTGGATATCGCCCAAATACGTAGTAAATAGTTCTACCGTTGTGTAGACCTGAAGGCACTTGACTATTACAGTCATAGTTTGCTTCTCTTCCTGGAAATCCTAATCCTTTGAGCTCAAAACCAAGGGGAAAATCAACTAATCTGAAGTCTGGATAGGCATTCCTTGAAGGCTTGTCAAAGTTCAAAATAAGCATTTCAAGGCGTGCTGCAAACCAATTCTGGAAGCTGAATTCTTTATCTGTTGAGGAAACACGACTGATAAACTCACTTGCATCAATTGCACGGGCACACTCCAAAAAAACTCTAGCGATAACTTGATCCATGATAATGAATTTGTCTCAGGAGGACCCCAAACTATACGATCATTACTTTCAATTGGAAGCTGCACTTCTTCAAATGTAATGAAGCAAATTTTAACCCAATTAAGCCAACCTTCATCCTAAAAAGTTCTCCAAAGTCTTTTGGATTGACCCTCAATGTTGTGATCTATCAGAAAAATCATTTACTTGCTCTGGACTCAATTTGAGATTTCCAAGCCGCAAGTTTCACTCGAATTGCTTCTTTTCCAGGTTTAGGAGGCATTGTTGCAATTTGAGCAAATCGCTCACTATTTCGTTCTTCCCAATACTGTCGAACTTCTTTGTCTTCTTTCACAATGATTTGATATTCTGCTTCAACTTCAGCATAGTTTGCTTCAATGTAAGACATAGCAGCATCAAATTGCTCATCTGTGATCTGAGGAAAATCTTCTCGAATTCTCTGGCGTTGATAACCTGCATGGATGTAGTCCATAAATTGGTAAAGTGTAATGCGAGTGCCTGCGATCGCGAGTCCATGCTTTGTACGGGCAACCTCTTTTTGTTGGTTAAAGACTGAAGTCATTATGTTATAGTCTTCATTCCATAAAGGCAAATACAGTAATGTTCATCAGGTCAAGATACCTCCTCATTATAGAATGCGATCGCCTCACCTCCAGGATACAACCCTTAACTCAAAACCTGCGATCGCGAGTCCACGGTTTGTACGAGCAACCCCTATTTGTTGCTTAGATAAGGAAGTCATTATGTTGCAGAAAGTAGATATTTTCTGATATTATTTTACAATGGGAAAAGTGTGCGCCATATATACCCTTTAATATCATGTCCGCTTGATTGCTTACACTTTGGTGTTAACAAGGCAGAGGGCAGAAGGCAGAAGGCAGAAGGGAAGGAAGAAAGTTGCAAGGTAGAAGGATATGATAAGTGTTTAGTCGGACATGATATAACTGCCATCTAGATTTGGTGACTGGTTGTGTTAACCGGGGGATGAGTTAAGTTGGAGATATTTGAGATTGGCAAGTAAAGATGGCGGAACCTCTCAAGAGACTGTGGAAGTTCTTAAATACTGATGTAGGAGACTTGTTCTCAGCAGAGACTCTCAAAGATGGGGTTGATTCAGCTAAAGCGGTTCTGGAATTGGCAAAGACTCTGAAGGAGCAAGGCTCAAATGTTGGGCAGTTAGCACCTTTAGTAGGCAGAATTTCCACTCTCTTGGATGTGCTAAATTTACCTTTGGTTCAGGTAGTGGGGGCAGGATTACCGTTTGTCTCCATCGCAACAGGTTTCCTCAAGTTTTACCTGGAAAAGTCGCAACAGGAACTAACTTTGGCGCAATGTACGGCACTGGTAAGCCAGGCAGCCTATTTGGAAAGCTTACAAGCTTTGTTGAGTTTGCCAGAAAATCAGGTTTGGTTAGAGCAAATTAGTCAAACCCCGGCTTCTGCACCTGTAGAGCAAGAAATTGTTAAGCTAGGAGAGTGGGAACTGGATGAGGAACAAGCAAAGAAAGCTGTTGTCTGCTTCCATGAGTCTCGGCTAGCTAAAAATTTTAACAAAATACTGATTACCCGACTCCAAGATGCAGGCATCGGTGCTACCAAAGCGAACATCTTAACTCAACGGATAGCTTGGAATACAACTCGATACATTAATCAAGCGATCGCTAGTCAGGCAGATCAAGTCAAGCCTTTAGCAGAATTGTATCGTACTGGTGGCAGGGAGTTACTAGAAAAATACCAGAGCCTGGATAGTTACTTAGAGGAGCAAATTGCTACCAAACCTTTAGAGAAAGTCTTTGCTGAGGAGTTTACTTTCCAGGATATTTATGTACCCCTTAAGGTAAAACCGGTTAATGACAATGGTGATGTTGCTCAAAAGGCAAAACCATTGGGCTTAGAGACTTGGGCAAAGACCATGCTCAATGAATCCCAAAAACAAGATAAGGTGATGTTTATCCAAGGGGGACCAGGAAGAGGCAAAAGTGTTTTTTGTCGGATGTTTGCCGATTGGGTACGGCAGCAATTACATCCGGTTTGGACGCCGGTGTTAATTCGCTTGCGGGAGATCAGAACCTTTGAAAAGAACTTTGAAGCAACGCTACAAGCTGCGGTTAAAGCTAATTTTGCTCGTGATCATCGCTGGTTGTACGATCGCAATACCCGCTTTTTGTTTCTGTTGGATGGCTTTGATGAGTTGCTAATGGAACGGAGAAGCAGCGAGGGGTTAAAAGAATTTCTCCTGCAAGTTGGTCAATTTCAACGGGATTGTCAACAGAGCCCAGAAATGGGACATCGGGTTTTGATTACTGGCAGGACTTTAGCGTTACAGAGTATAGAACGGTTGATGCCAAACAATCTGGAACGGGTAGAAATTTTGTTGATGGATAAGGAACTCCAGCAACAGTGGCTAAGCAAGTGGGAAGTACAGGTTGGTACGGATAAAACTAGAGCTTTTCAACAGTTTTTGCAAGATCAACACTGTCCTCAGCGAGTGCGGGAATTGGCTCAGGAACCACTATTACTCTACCTGTTGGCAGCAATGCATCGGGATGACGAATTTAAGAGAAGGCAGAAGGCAGTTCGGCAAAGCCGTTGCCGCAGGCTAGGCAGAGGGCAGAAGGGAAATACAGGTACTCCTTCTGGATCTTTACAAGGGGAAAGTATTGTTGGCATATTTAAGGGCGCTGATAGCACAACAGCAAAAATTCTTATTTATGAAAAGACGTTGGATTGGGTACTGACAAAACAACGTCCCCAATGGCTTAATCGGGAACTAACAGAACAAGATACAGAGGATTTGCGGCGAATCCTCACAGAAGCTGGGTTATGTGTAGTGCAGTCAGGGGGAGAATGTGCCTCAGTCAGGATGATTGAGACACGGCTGAAGGGAGATCATACAGTTAAAGAGTTACTGGAAGAAGCCAGGAAAAGCCTCAAAGACAATCCCCTGAGAAATGCCTTAGCTGCTTTTTATCTCCAAGCTGCGGCTGGGAGTAAGGAAGGAGCAGTAGAATTTGCTCATAAGAGTTTTGGTGAGTTTCTCTGTGCCGAAAGGTTAAAAGAGAGCCTGGAAAACTGGACAGAAACGGGAAAAAGAGGACGAGGGTTTAACTTGCCAGAGGAACAATTGCACTGGGAAATTTATGATTTGCTGGGCTATGGGGGTTTAACACCAGAAATTGTGGAATACCTGATGGCGTTGCTAAAAACTATCCCAGAGGGAGCAAGGGAGAGTGAGTTTCGCCCAGTTAAACTATTCCAGCGCTTGGAAGATTTTTATGTTCGCTGGTGTGAGGGGGAATTTATTGATTTAGCAGAGGAAACCTTCGCTCAGAGAAAGACTAGGCAATTACAAAAACAAGGAATTCAGTTAGGTCAGCGACAGGTGGATGTCTATGCAGGGCTGAATGTGATGATTTTACTCTTAGAGTTGCATCGCTATGCTCTATCAAGGGATGAGCTGGAGGCTCAAATCGTCTTTTATCCTTGTGGTCAATACGATACTGAAGGTTTTGATAAAACTCGATTGCTTTATATTATCAGCTACAGCGATTGTGTAGGTATTGGTGGATTTTTAGAGGTAGTTGGGGGATTCTTGAGTGGCGCATACCTTAGAGGCGCATACCTTAGAGGCGCAGACCTTAGAGGCGCAGACCTTAGAGGTGCAGACCTTAGAGGTGCAGACCTTAGAGGTGCAGACCTTAGTGGCGCAGACCTTAGAGGTGCAGACCTTAGAGGTGCAGACCTTAGAGGTGCAGACCTTAGAGGTGCAGACCTTAGAGGTGCAAACCTTAGAGGCGCAGACCTTAGAGGTTGAGCCCCTAGTGTTGCATACCTTAGTGGTGCCAAACTT
>JAAHHL010001280.1 GCA_010672185.1 Caldora sp. SIO3E6
TTCCGATTTGTCAACTAAGCGTATATCCAATAAACTGCGTCTGTTTATCGATAATACTGTGCAGGAATTTTTGGAGTTAGGAGGAGTACTAGTTTTAGGTAGTGCGATCGCCGCAGTAGTTCAAGTCGGTGTACCCCGCAACGTTATCATCAGCTTAGGTCAAGGGCCAGTAACTTCGATTTTAGCCATGATGTTGTTGGCAGCAGTAGTCTCTATTTGCTCTACCGTAGATTCTTTCTTTGCTCTCGCCTTTGCCTCCACTTTTACTGGTGGCTCTTTATTAGCATTTTTGGTATTCGGTCCGATGATTGATATCAAAGCGATCGGCTTGATGTTATCCGTATTCAAGGGTCGAGCCATACTGTACTTGTTTGCCTTAGCAGCTCAGTTGACCTTTTTGTTGACTCTGTTTATTAATTTGAAGATTAGCTAAAAGGAGGCAGGAGGCAGGAGGGAGTGTGGGGAGATGGGGAGATGGGGAGATGGGGAGTGTGGGGAGATGGGGAGATGGGGAGATGGGGAGATGGGGAGATGGGGAGATGGGGAGAGCAAATCCCAAACAACAAACAACAAACAATAAACAACAAACAACAAATAACAAACAACCAACAACCAACAACCAACAACAAATTATGAAACCTCGACTCCCTCGGAAATTAATCTTACCTGTGTTAGAAATGTTTACCCTAGGAGTCTGGGGTATTGTCTTACTAAAGTACTGGCAATCTGGTGAATTAAATTTATTGATTCACCCCAATTATTTTGGACTGATTGTTGTCACAGGCTTTGCTCTATTGAGCATTGCGGCTTGGAAAATGCTATGGCTAATCAAGAAATGGCGTCAATATACATCGGGTAAATCGGGAACTATACCTACAGCTCAACATCTCAGCTTGTTTCCTCCTGGTTGGAGTAGTGGCTTACTCTTAATTATTGCTATTCTAGGGTTAACCATCAAACCCAAAGTATTTGCCAGTGATACCGCAATACAACGAGGTATCACGGAATCTGCCACTGTAACTAGATTGCAACCTCAGGCTTTTAAACCTCTTAGCAAACCCGAAGAGCGATCGCTTATTGATTGGGCAAGAACTATCAATGTTTACCCTGAGCCCGACACCTACACGGGTCAACCAGTCAAAGTTACAGGCTTTGTTGTTCATCCACCAGAACTACCTTCCAAATACCTATTAATCTCCCGTTTTGTGATTACTTGCTGTGCTGCTGATGCTTATCCCGTAGGACTACCAGTGAAACTCAATGTCAATAAGGATAAATATCCAGCTGATAGCTGGATAGAAGTAGAAGGTCAGATGATTACCGAAAATCTAGAAGGGGAACGGCAACTGACTATTGAAGCAAGTTCTGTCAAAAAAATTGATGAACCAGACAATCCTTACAATTATTAGGTGTTAGTTACTAATGGATAATGGATAATTGATAATTGATAATTAGTTAATTTGGTCTTGTGATCTATTCATTTATGAAGAAAATAAAAATCAAATATTTTCCAGACAAGGGGCTTAATCTCCCTTGTTTCAAGAAGAGGTAATTATCCATTATCCATTGTTCATTATCAATTATTAATTACCAATTATGGACAATCAACAAGCCACCTTATACGAAAGGATTGAAAACTTTTCCCTAGACAATCCCAACAGTGAACTGCTATTCTCTCAACGTTTAGCTCGTGAAAATTGCTGGACTCAGGAGTATACTCAGCGAGTTATTGAGGAGTACAAAAAATTTGCCTTCCTTGCAGTAGTTGCCGGACATCCTGTCACCCCTTCAGATCAAGTTGACCAAGCTTGGCACTTACATTTACTCTATACCCAATCCTATTGGGAAGAGTTTTGCAGTAAGGTTTTAGGCACTCCCCTCCATCATTCTCCTACTGAAGGTGGTGAGAGTGAACAGACTAAATTCAATAACTGGTACACCAAAACCCTTGATAGCTATCAAGCCTTCTTCGAGCAAGTCCCCCCAAGAGATATTTGGCCCCCTGCGGAGGTGCGTTTTAGTCGAGACTTACATTTTGTTCGTGTGAATTTAGAGCAAGCTTGGGTTCTTCCCAAGTGGAATCGTAGCATGTTCATTCTCGTAGCGATACTCTGTCTAATTGTCGGTATTCCATGCTTATTAACTCAAACGATTAATCCCTTAAATCTTCCCGGTAGAAAGTTTCTTCTCTTCTTTGTTATCTTGACCGTAGAAGCATTAACTGCTACCTATTATCTGCGGCAGTTATTGAAAGAACCTCAGATTGCATTGGCATCAGAAGTACCTGAGTTGAATCCCTATGAAATGGCTTATCTAACTGCTGGTAGACAGCGCACTGTAGATACAGCTATCCAGCACTGATTTTATTTGCAGTTCTTCTGTTAGGCATACTGAAGATCTTAGTGGGAATTGAGCGACACAAACCTGTAGGCATTTTGGAGGTTCTTTGTGTAA
>JAAHHL010001281.1 GCA_010672185.1 Caldora sp. SIO3E6
TACTCCACCGGCTTGGTAGTGCTTAATATCTGGCGACAAGCAGCTGCTAATTCTGGATGTTGTTGTAGATTCCAGAGGTGTCGGTGCAAGTGGTTACTGTAAATTCCTGTATCCGTTGCCGCTGTTGTCATCAATTCTTCTAAGGTAATTTCTTTTCGTGCTAAGTGGTATAAAGTTAACCTTACTAGATAAGGATGACCTGCTACGAGTTCGATTAACTGAGCAAGTTGCTGAGAGTTGAACCTCAGTCCATGTCGTTGAACTAAATCTTGTATCTGTTGTGTCGTTAATGGCTCTAGCTCAATTCCTAGTCCAACATTGAAAGGAGATTGATTGATATTTAAAGGCAGATAAACTTCCGTCGATTGCACCATCACTAATCGTAGCTGTTGCCAGAGGGATACAACTTTGGCTTTTTCGTGCCAAGCTCGTAACAGAGTGAGAAATTCCTGAGCAACTTTCGGTTTCTCGAACAGAATACTTACTTCATCCAAAGCTAAGACAAGGGGACTTGGGAGCTGCTCTAGCAGATATTCTTGAACATAGAGGGTGCAACTCATCTTACTACCAAGATCATCATCCCAATACTCATCAAGCTTCGGCTCTAGTTTTAGTTGTAGAGTCAGGTTAGCACAGAACCACCGCAACAATTTATACAAATCCCTCAAAACAATTTCTTCTGCTTGTTGGAAGTCCAAAAGCGCTGTTTGGTAATTTTTTTGAGCTCCATAGACGAGAATCCGATTCATCAAAGAAGTTTTACCCATCTGTCTTGGCGCTTTAATCCGGATTAAGGCTCCTGGTTTGAGCAATTCCTTGTAACACCTGGATTCGTGGGGGACTCGCTCTACATAACAAGAGGAATTTAATGGTACGCTACCATCGGGTAATTCTGGCTCGACCGATGGCAAGGGTTCCTCATTGAAATTACACTCTGGAAAGCTACACTTTGGAGCCTCTCTGGCTCTATCTGGATTAGCTGTTTGTCTTTTAGTTGCTATTAGGTTGTGAGTTTTCGGATAGTTTTGGGAAGCCATTCGCCTTTCTAGCACAGAGCGAATGTTGATTTTAGTGACTTTTTCCCCTAATCCTTGGGAAAGGAGTCTCCATAATTGAGGGGCAACAGCTTGCTTGATGTAGTTAGCCGAATAACCATACTCTTGAGCTAACTGATCATAGGTTTTTTTGGCCTCTTGCCAAGATTCCCGCAGGATAATCCTTTGCAGATCATTGAGATGTTTCCCTGTTTCAGTATGGACTAATTCATCAGCAAATTCTAAGACTACTTCAATTCCCCTCATGTTGATTTTCCAAGTCTCTTGGCTCTTATGTAGATTTTATGCCAAGGTACTCTAATCAAGCTTGGAGAGAGCTTGATGCAGAATTGGGAAATTGATTAATCTCAAACTCAAGAATCATCGTTTTAGCTGCAAGCTCTTGCTTCCCGTGACTGTTGCTGAACTACACCAGTCATAGCTGCCTGTTGTAATCGAACAAAAGCATTGATGTCTTCTTGACCATACTTGGTTGTTTGCAGAAGAGACCTAAGTTGGCCTTCAGCTTCGATGGTTAGATAACCAGTTGTCAAAGCTTGTTGGACAATCTGATGGATGAAAATCATCCTCGAATTAGATGTGGTAGGCATAGCCATCCTTCTTGTTTACCTCCAGGAGGAATTATAAAAGAAATTTTAACTATCTTCAAAGTGCAAGATAAAAATACAAGGCGCATCAATGCACCTTTACGACATCCCACCCTTAAGAGTAGTGGGGGAATGCTCTATATTCTGTAAGGATGACGGATTGAACTGACCCTTGTAAATATATAAAAGTTGATCAATTGTAGATAACCTGACCCTTACTGTATATCACAAGATGGATATTTTGTAAATATATAAAAATTGAGAAGTTTACTCATTAATAATGATCAATGACCAATGACCAATAACAATTATTTCTCTACCCTATAACCCAAATCTGCCAACAGGAGGCGAGATTGACGCCATTTGGGTTGCACTTTGACAAATAGTTCCAGATAAACTTTACCAGCAATTAACTTTTGAATTTGTTGACGAGCAGCACTACCAATTTCTTTGAGCAAACTGCCCTTTTTACCAATGACAATCCCTTTTTGAGACTCTCGTTCCACATTGATAGTCGCCAGAATCCGGGTAATCTTTGGTTCTTCTTCCACTAAATCAATAGTAATTGCTACGGAATGAGGTACTTCCTGGCGAGTCAGTAGTAAAATTTGCTCCCGAATCAATTCCCCCATAATAAAACGTTCCGGTTGGTCTGTGACTAAGTCAGGGGGATAGTAGTATGGTCCTGGTTCTAACTTGTCAATCAACTGTTGCTGTAGAGTTTCCAAGTTATCACCAGTGAGAGCAGAAAATTTGGTTACTTGCCAATCTGGGGAAGTAGCTAGTTGATGGTAACTTTCATCTAGGGATTC
>JAAHHL010001282.1 GCA_010672185.1 Caldora sp. SIO3E6
TCGCATACCCTCAAATCCGAGGCGCGATCGCTCGTAATATCTCCCGACGCCCCAGTAACTGGCGTTCTGCTCAATCCTTGCCTGATTACTTTAAGGAACATAACATTCTTGGCATCTATGGTATTGATACTAGATCACTCACTCGTAAACTGCGCTCTGCTGGTGCGATGAATGGGGCGATTTCCACAGAAATCCTGGATACCACCGAGTTACTTGAGACAGTACAGGCAGCTCCCAGTATGGCAGGATTAAATTTGGTTAAGGAAGTTACCACCCAAAAAGTTTACGAGTGGTCTGAGCCCACCAATACTAACTGGGAGTTTGGTGCCACTGTTGAGGCTACGACTGATACGCCTCTAACTGTTGTGGCGCTCGATTTTGGTATCAAACGCAATATCCTGCGGCGTCTAGCCAGCTACGGTTGTCGAGTTATTGTGGTTCCGGCAGATACACCACCGGAGGAAATTCTGCAATACAATCCTGATGGTATTTTTCTTTCCAATGGACCAGGAGACCCGGCGACGGTCAGCGAGGGGATCGCAACTACCAAAGCCTTGCTAGCCAGTCAAAAGCCGATATTTGGTATCTGTATGGGTCACCAAATTCTCGGTCAATCCCTCGGTGCCCAAACCTTTAAACTCAAATTTGGTCACCGAGGTTTGAATCACCCAGCTGGTTTACAGCAACAGGTGGAGATTACTAGCCAAAACCACGGTTTTGCCATTGATCCTGATTCTTTAGATGCAGAAGTGGAAATTACTCACCTCAACCTCAATGATCGTACTGTAGCCGGATTGCGTCACAAATCCTTACCCTTATTTTCAGTACAGTATCATCCAGAAGCTAGTCCTGGACCCCACGATGCTGACTATTTATTTGAGCAATTTGTTAAGTTAATGCGTGAGCCAAGGTAGATAATTGGTGATTAGTTTTTTGTTTTTTGTACTAACAACCAATGACCAGTAACGCTTTACTCCCAAGGAATGTAAGTCATCCGATGAGCTTAACATTCTATTTCCTGCTCTATCTGCCTGAAACCGAAAGATTAATCATCGAAAAATGGGTCTGAAACCCCATCTTAGCCTAAGGCAACACTTTGCTCTCCTGGGACGGCTTTAAAGTCTGCTAAGATGGTAACTACTGGCAATGAAAATCAAGTGCCCAGTAACTGCACCTTGAAAACTGGATATATAGGGTTCTGTACGGAAAAGCTTGTACAGGTAAAATATCCAAGCAACAAGTACTAAAAAGCTTTTGCTGAAACCGTACCGATGGGCTATCGGAATCGGGCTTCTGAAATGGGGCAAAAGTCTGTGGACTCTGTGTAAGACAGTACATGGTTTTTAGCCGTGGTATGCGACGGTGAATGAAACAGAAACCTAAATCGTGAGGTTTAGGAATCACCGCCCTAAAAGTGCGGTGAGGATGTCAACTGTTAAGATAGGCAAGATCATCTCAAAAACCTCCTGTTCAAGTCCCAGGCTTGACAGTAGAAAAATCAAAATGATGGTATACACATGTAACTAGGAGGGTGTTATTCCTGAGCCGCTAACCCTGACAGTCAGCTTAAGGGGCACTCGCGAAGTCAGGGGAAATTATCAGATTTTCCGCCTCACCGGGTTGTTGGACGCCTTTTCAGAAGCTATTTTCCGTAAAGCGCTCAGCAAACTTATTGATGAAGGTCCAAAGAATGTTATTTTGGATCTTGCCAAAATCGACTTTGTCGATAGTTCTGGTTTGGGCGCATTAGTACAGTTAGTGAAAAAAGCTCAAACTGAAGGTGGGAGCTTACAAATTGTCACTAATCCTCGTGTAACTCAAACAGTTAAACTAGTACGCCTAGAGAAATTTCTCTCGCTGCAACCTTCTATTGATGTAGCAATAGAGAACATCAAGGGTGGCTAGCCATTCCAAATTTAATGATTTAAGGGCGGGTGTCAAACCCGCCTTTAGTTTCTTCGGCTAGAAACTGATCAAATTCGAGTAGCAAAGCTAAAATCTAGATATTGGGATGTAAGCAGAGATTGTGGCATCAGAGGAGGAAGAAAAGTTAAACTTCCGAGAAACTGACTCGGCAATTTCATGGGCAGTTGTGAGATTAACTCAATTGAGTAGTGCTGCTGGTTCCTTAAGCCAAATTCAGCAGATCTCACCAGCATCTTTAGCATATTTAGGAGACGCAGTATATGAACTTTTTGTCCGAACCTGTTATCTGCTACCTCCTCAACGTCTGAGGGATTATCATCGTCAAGTAGTGGCTCAAGTGCGAGCAGAAACTCAGGCAGAAACCCTACAGTCCCTCAAACCTTATCTCAGTGATCATGAATTAGAAATTCTGCGGCGGGGACGTAATGCCGCCACCGGCAGTCCTCGGCGTCTCGCTCCCGAAATCTATCAGATCGGAAGAGCGGCGGTGAGGGGAAGAGGGTGGATCTCGGTGGTCGCCGT
>JAAHHL010001283.1 GCA_010672185.1 Caldora sp. SIO3E6
GATAATCAATTAAACTATTATCCATAATTTCTCGGACTATCTGCCCAAAAAGAGAGTTTTCTGACTAGATAGCTTTAATATAGTCCTTCTTTCTCAAAAATGAAACAGCCCTGCCTCCAAGGAGGGGTTAGGGGTGGGTTGGTGCCTCGGAGCCTCCTGCCTCGGAGCCTCCTGCCTCCAAAGCACTAACTTTCTTCACCAGCATGATAGGAACTGCGTACCAAGGGACCAGAACGGACATGGGCAAAACCTAGATTACGGGCGATCGCACCTAGTTCATCAAATTCTTCTGGTGTCCAATACTTTTGTACTGGTAGATGTTGGAGAGAAGGACGCATATACTGACCTAGGGTAAGGCGATCGCAACTAATATTACGCAAATCGACCATTGCTTCAATCACCTCCTCCTTGGTTTCACCATGTCCTAGCATTAATCCTGACTTAGTGGGAATAGTGGAGTCAAAGGTTTTGACAATCCGCAGCACATCAAGCGATCGCTGATATTGAGCCCCTCGCCGCACCCGTCCCTGTAGGCGTCGCACTGTCTCAATATTGTGGTTATAACAAGCTGGATTAGCCTGAACTACCGTTACTACCCGTTGGCGTTGTCGGTCTGCCCCTGTTTGGTTATCCTTAACCTTGCCACCCCAGAAATCCGCTGTCAAGACCTCAATTTTTGTGTCTGGGTTCAGCTTACGGATAGCATCCATGGTGGCAACAAACCAACCTGCGCCCTGATCTGGTAAATCATCTCGCGCCACTGAAGTCAGCACCACATAACGCAAGCCTAACAAACCCACAGACTCAGCAACTTTTTGCGGTTCATCGGGGTCGAGAGGCATGGGAGCATGACCCTTATCCACTTGACAAAAGGCACAAGAACGGGTACAAGTAGCTCCCATGAGCAAAAAGGTAGCAGTCTTTTGGGCATAGCACTCGCCCCGATTAGGACAGCGTCCCTCTTCACAAATGGTGTGGATGCGTCGCTGTTTGATGATGCGCTGTACCGTTGAGAGCTCACTGGCTCTGCCAATCGGGCGTCGCAACCAGGTAGGCAAAGCCTCAATTTCTGAGTGCCACTGGTCCTTAACGGGCAAAGTGGTCACCGACTGGTCAAGTTCTGTAGGCAAATCCATAAGTCTTTTTATAGGTTACCAACAATGAAGATTATCTTTAACCTTGTAACATACAAGAGTAATCGCGTTTGTTATGTAGAGATGTTAGTTTATTTTTAGCTAAGCCGCTATTCATTCACAGTTCCATACCCGTAGGATTGTTCCAGGGATGAATGGTGGGCATAAACAGAGAACAGGAATAGATATAAGGATTTGTAGTTGTTTTTTGGCTTAAAGGATACCTTAATATTTTTTACCCACAAGATATGACTTTGACTCCTTCTAACTCCTGAATCTTCAATTTGAGAGCTAAAAATTGAAGGTACAAGCTCTGATGCCCCACGGACGCAATTGCATCCGCAACTAATGAGGTGAAGCCAATCAAATCCTGTTGCCTTCCCCCCAAGGGGGGAAAAAGGGGGGGTTGCCTGTTGCCTTTGCCAATTTTTGAGTCAGAGTTTAATTCTTCCTCCAAAAATTGTAATTTTTCTGAAATCACCTCTTTTAAGGAGTTAATCGTGGCAACTCATAAAATCTTAGTAATCGATGACAGTAAGGTTATCCGGATGCGGGTTAAGGGAATGTTACCTGAGGGTAACTTCCAAGTTCTCGAGGCCAAAGACGGTATTGAAGGACTAAATTTAATTCGCCAGGAACATCCCAACCTGATTATGTTGGATTTTCTCCTCCCTAAAATGAGTGGCTGGGAGGTATTTCAACAAATTCAAACCAGCAGTGATCTACAGAAAATTCCTTTGGTACTGATGTCAGGACGAAAGGAAGAAGTAACAGAGAAAATTACTGAACCTTTTAAGTATTTTGCTTTTGTTGAAAAGCCTTTCGAGAAGAAGGAGTTGATGGCAGCAATCAAGGAGGCAATGCAGAAAGCGAAAATACGCCCAGCAGCACCAACACCTGAACCTGCAGTTATTTCAACCCCAGAAGCACCAACAGCAGAAATTGAAGAGTTAAAAGCAACAATTGCCACAATGCAAACTGAAATCGACGGTTTGAAGAAGCAACTAACTCAAATTGTATCTTTCATCAAACAAAAATTGAAGTAGTCATTTGTTGTTGGTTGTTGGTTGTTGGTTGTTTGTCATTTGTCATTTGTCATTTGTTGTTTGGAAATGGGGAATGGGGAATGGGGAATGGGGAATGGGGAATGGGGAATGGGGAATGGAGAATGGGGAATGGAGAATGGAGAATGGAGAATGGAGAATGGAGAATTGGTAATATCTTCTTTGTCTCCCCCAGCTCCCTCAGCTCCCTCAGCTCCCTCAGCTCCCTCAGCTCCCTCAGCTCCCTCAGCTCCCTCAGCTCCCCACCCC
>JAAHHL010001284.1 GCA_010672185.1 Caldora sp. SIO3E6
TCATAAATCAACACCCCCACCTCTTCCCTTGGAGGTTTCAGCGCCTTCAAACAATACTGCAACTGACGACGACGCCCCACAAAACTGCCCCGTGTCGGCACTTTTACCTTACCCGCAGCATCTAAAAATTCCGTAGCGATGGAAGGGGGTGGTGCTGGTTTTCTTCCCCGCCGCCTCAGGGGAGTAACTAACTCTCCCGGTAAACTCCCTGCCACATATAGCCGCAACAAATGCCAATCCCGCGCTTGTTCTTTAATTAATGCCTGATAGGTACAAGCTACTGCCTCCGTTACCCCTTTTCCTGCCGCCAACCCCTGATACAAAGTAGCCGTTGCTGTCGTGGCATCCCTATCTAATACCGAATTTCCCCAACTCAAAACTGCCTTGGCTCCCGCATTCAGCAATTCTTCTGCCATAGAAGGCACTGCTCCCGATTGTCCAGCTTGCCCAGTGTGACAACCGGAGAGGAAAATTAACTTGGGTAGTTGAAACTGTAGCTCCCTAGCCAAATCTTCAGCAGTAGCTAGATAAGCTTCCCCGGTTTCCGTCTCTGTCAAAAAACGAGGTTCCTCTTCCTCAAACCCAGCATGTCCCGTCAGGTGCAATATATCAAAATAATCCTTACCGTAATCTTCAACTAAATAGCCCAACTCCGTTAAACAACCACTTTCTTCCACCGTCAGCGCCAAAGGTTGCCGCGCCGTCGCCTCCAGAATCCGTGCCTCTTCTTTCTCATAATCCAGCACCGATTTCAAACCCAAAGGAGAAGTTGCCATAAACAACAAATTCAGCGCCCGATTTTCCGGTGTTGCCGCCACCGACAACTTGGATGTCGCCCCTGCCACCCAGCGCACCGGCACTATCCCCGGCAACCGTCCCACCAAAAAACCCTTACCATCGTGCAGCATTTCCCAAGGCAGATGAGCCAGATTTTCTGCTGCGGCAATTGCCAACACTACCCCTTCTCGCTGATAAGGCTGCAACAATCGCTCCAACCACCGTTCCTTACCATCCAACCAGCGATACAGCTTTTGTCCAGTTACCGCATAATCCATTGCCAGCCTGACATAATAGTCATGTTCAGCTAGCTTAACCAACTCAGCGATTTCTTCCAGAGGCAACCTCCGAGACTGATACTGATGGGGATTATCAGAAAAATAGCGTAGTTCGACGTAATTATCCTGAACTAATTTCAGGTCAAAGTGGAGGATTTTCACGGTTTTTTTAGCTATCAGTTGTCAGCTATCAGCCGTCAGCTTTTTTTTTAATTGTGGCCATCGTAGGGGCGAGTTTAGGGACAATCTAACCCATATTACCCGAATATTGCAATCAAAACCCGCCCGACACCGTCCCCGGTTAACCCAACCAATTGCCAAATCTACAGCACCAATGACGCGATCGCATTTATTCTAACCAGGGTTTGGGAATAATTTTGGTAATCTGATGGTTATCAATTGGGCGAATTTTGTCTTCAGGTTATCCTCAAATGGGTTAACAACAGGGCAGATTTTATACCAAAGTTATCATCCAATGGGTTAACGCCAGGGCGGGTAATGGGACCAGGTTATCCTCAAATGGGTTAACGGTGACCCTAAACCCGCCCCTACAAATATGCGGAATTTTATACTAATTCCTAATTTTTCATTCTAAATTATCTTTTGCACATCGGCGATAATTTCCTTCACCTTCTCAGCTTCGGCTTGCAATGCCTGCTCTACTTGGCATTACGTCTCACAAACCACAAACCACCGATTCCTAAAACTAGTGTAAGTATTAGCAACACAACCACAGACTGACTAGGAAATGGTGCTGCTGACTCAGAAGATGCTGTCTTTTGAGCAACTTGAGATTCTGGATTCGAGTTTTCTTGAGCTGAACTTACTTCCGGTGCAGCTTTTCCAACACTAACATTGATATTGTACTTCAGCTGAAACGGTTGGAATTCAGCACCAGCTTGGGGAGTTCCACTTAACTCTAGCTCATAGGCTCCCGCTTGAGGAAACACGATCTCAGCTCCTGGAATTCCTTGATATTGTTCAGCGGAGATTGCTTTTAATGGTGGCTGTAAAACCGGTGAATCTTCTGGGGTTGAGGGTTGCTGATAAATGGCTAACTGACAGTTGCATTGTTCTAGGGGAATAATTTGCCCTCCTGAGCGAGTGAGGGCAAACCAAACTGTGGCAACTTCTCCAGCGCGAGGATTGTGATTCGGTTCGAGGTGGAAGGTCGCACCAACATCAGCATCAGTCTTCAGGGTGTGAGCTGTTGCTGGGCTAATTAGTCCCGTTAGGGAGACTAGTGCAAGGAGGCAGGAGGCAGGAGGCAGGAGGCAGGAGGGAAGCTTTTTCATCTTTTTTAACTGGCGGGTTATTTTCGTCGCGTTGCACTAGGCTACTGATAATAGTTCGGGTTGCTGTGTAAGATGCCATGAGAAACAATTATT
>JAAHHL010001285.1 GCA_010672185.1 Caldora sp. SIO3E6
TGCTCCTCCAGTCTCTGAGTGAGCCGTTTCTCAGCGAAGGATTATTGCTGAGATAGAGAAGCTATGGCTGCAATAATAAGTTTGCGTAATATTTACGCAAACTATTATCTTTTTGTCCAAAGTCCAAGTCTATATGTCCACTACTTTTCCATTGTCCAGAATCATAACAAAAAATAATCCCAATTGCAACTAATAGATAATCAGTCCACTGGCAAGATGCCAGTTCCACAGGATTTGTATGATCATTTCAATGGGGAAAGTAAGGTCTATTGTTTATCTGTCTTTCCTCACAAATAACCAACAACCAATAACTAACAACTTGCTAACACTTAGTCTGACGGATGTTGGGTCTCGTTGCCTCGACCCAACCTACATCTATTAGCTCATTCTAGAATACTTGGAGTAACTGCATTAAACTGTTGCGGTTTGGTGGGGAGAATAGTTTATATGTGCACAACTTTTCCATTATTCAGAATAATAACAAAAAATAATCCCAATTGCAACCAATAGATAATCAGTCCACTGGCAAGATGCCAGTTCCACGGGATTTGTATGATCACCTCAATGGGGAAAGTAAGGTCTATTGTTTATCTGTCTTTCCTCACAAATAACCAACAACCAATAACTAACAACTTGCTAACACTTAGTCTGACGGATGTTGGATCTCGTTGCCTCGATCCAACCTACATCTATTAGATCATTCTAGAAGACTTGGAGTAACTGCATTAAACTGTTGCGGTTTGTTGGGGAGAATAGTTTATATGTGCACTACTTTTCCATTATCCAAAATAATAACAAAAAATAATCCCAATTGCAACCAATAGATAATCAGTCCACTGGCAAGATGCCAGTTCCACGGGATTTGTATGATCATCTCAATTGGGAAAACAAGGTCTATTGGTTATTTATAGCAGTTCTCGCATCTGTGAGGTACGCTTTGATCCCCCTAAATCCCCCTTGGAAAGGGGGACTTTGAGGTTTGGCAGTGTACCTCATACAAATGAGAAACGCTGTATCTTTCCTTACAAGTAACCAACAACCAACAACTAAAAACAAATAGCAAATCAACGCAAGGAATATTTAAAATCCCGTGGCCCTTGATAACCGCTTAAATCAGCTAGTTCGTCTAAGGTTTTAACTCCTTCGATTAACTCACCATTAATTGTCCAGTTGGGGTAAGATTTGACCCCTGCATCTTTACAAACTTGTGGTTGGCCATTTTTGCCTTTAGGGTCACATTCAATGTAATCGATTTTACTGAAGGCTTCTTTGCCAAATAACTGCTTTTGTTCATGGCAGTGGGGACACCAGTAAGCACCGTATTTTTTCGCACCGATTTCGGTTAGATGAACTGCCAGCTCAATTTCCGACTCACCAGACTTACTAGTAATTTTCCAACCGGCTCCAGACTCGGCTTGACCGGAAGGAGACTCAATGGGGATGCGCTCTCCTGGTTCTCTCGGTCCTTCGATATTAGCATAGACCGCCAAAGTGCCAATCAAAGTGACCATTGCCACAATAATAGCGATAAAAAACAGTTGACCAATATCTTCCCACCTACGACCAATCACTGTCAGTACTAACAAACTCAAGGAAAAGATTGCCGAGCCTATACAGTACCAGCAGACAGCTTGAAGTATATTCGCTAGAACATACATTAAGTAGCCACTAAAAATTGTCATCGCTGTAGCGATCGCAAACAATAATAGCCAAGTCTGATCTTCTAGCTGGGAACGGAGTGCTTTATTTTGTTCTGGTTTTATTGCTAAGGGAACCAAGGCAAAAGTTGCCATGCTGATATAGGCAAGGCAACCAAACAAAGGTAGAGGCAAGCCAAAAACTTCAGCATAGGCACTATTAAGAACCACATCACAACTCGAAGCAACCCCAGCAGCCTCACTTGAGCAAGCAGCGGAACCACCAGTAAATTTGAGTACAGTCAGATAGGCAGTTAACAAAGCACCTACAGAAGCGATCGCGCCAATGATTTGGCGAGACCAGCGATGAATCCAGGGAGTAGAACGTCGGCGAATCATAATTTGTTATCGATCATTTCTTGATTGACAGAGTACTATTCTCCAAATCTATTCTAAGAATGTAGCTTCACTGGGGAAATTGTTTGGGGTTCAGTGACAGTTACCACAGTCTTTCGCGCCGCTTCTACAAATTGACTGACACGAATTGGGTCTATTGGTTGCTCGATCTGTCCACGCCGTTTAAGAGAACTGGAGACAATTACCCCATCCGCTGCCTGCATAAGGTTGGAAATATTATCCCAGTCGGCACCACTGCCAATAAATACTGGTTTGCCTTTGGCAGCAGCAGATGCCAATTCGAGGTCTTCTAGAAGAGGAGGAGAGCCTGTCGCCCAACCAGAGAGGATAACCCCATCTGCCAAACCCCTTTCCAAGGTTTCCTGCACTGCTGTAGTCAGATTTGGGA
>JAAHHL010001286.1 GCA_010672185.1 Caldora sp. SIO3E6
ACCGAGGTCCGTGAGCAATGAGGCGAACTCGCAGCCGATGGCACCGGCGCCGATGATCCCGACGCGTTGGGGTCGGTCGGACGTAAACCTGTTGGTTGAGGACCATCGTTAAATACATGTCCCAAATGAGCATCACAGACAGCACATAATACTTCAGTGCGTCGCATAAATAGGCTGTTATCTGCTTCTTCTTTAACATTTTCTGCTGTGGCAGGTTTCCAGAAACTCGGCCAACCTGTGCCAGAATCATACTTGGTGTCTGATTTGAACAGATCTACATCGCAGCAAATACATTTGTAGACACCTTCTTTCTTGTTATCCCAGTATTCTCCAGTAAAGGCTCTCTCTGTGCCCTGCTTTCTCGTAACCTTGAACTGTTCTGGAGTAAGCTGCTGTTTCCATTCAGCTTCTGTCTTTTCTACCCTAGTAACCATAATTTATCTCTTCATCAAGAAAAACACATTTTGATACTTAACTTAACATAGGTGGTAGGTGGTAGGTGGTAGATGTTAGGTGGTAGATGTTAGGGAGTTTAAACCCCTGGCTCACAGCGAAAGTCCTCTTTAGAGGACTAGTGCAGCGCGGCGGAAATAGGTAACCAGTTTGAGATCGATAGAATCCTTACTCTATAAGCATTCTTCATTCTTAATTCTTCATTCTTAATTCCGCGCAGCGGCACTAGTTTGTTTGGGATCAACCTTTAACTGTTCAGGAAACAGCCCCAATGGCTCAGTCCTCTCGTAGCATTATTGCCAGTCTCTTGCTCTGTGTTGGCTTAATGGTAACCCTGATGGTGTCCCTAACCCAGGGAACCATCCCTTTAAGTTGGGCAGAACTTCAGCAAGCGTTGTGGCATCAGGGAAGTAGCATTAATCAAACCATTGTCTGGGATTTGCGCTTGCCTCGGATCATTGCAGCACTAATGGTAGGTTCAGCATTGGGGCTTTCCGGGGCATTGCTCCAAGGGATGCTACGTAATGGGTTAGCTAGCCCTTTTATTCTAGGCATTTCGGCAGGAGCAGGATTAGTAGCAGTGGCCTTTTTTACCTTAGGACTGTTACAAAGCTGGATACCTTTAGCAGCTTGGTTGGGCGCGATCGCAACAACTGGGATAGTATATCTGTTGGCTCGTAGTCAATCGGGGATATCGGTGGAACGATTGGTACTGGGAGGAGTGGCAGTTAGTTCCCTGTTTGGGGCAGTACAATCAATGCTGTTACTGCTCTCAGATGATGGACGCATTCAGGCTGCCCTCAACTGGTTGGTTGGTAGCCTCAATGGCAGGGGATGGAGTGACCTAACGATCACAGGACCCTATTTGGCAATTGCTCTGGTGGTGGGTTGTTCCCTGGCAAGATTGATGAATTTGCTGCAACTCGGAGACGACCTAGCGGTGAGTTTGGGGGTCTCATTGTGGCGATCGCGATTGTTGATCGGAGCGATCGCAGCGCTGTTAGCCGCTAGTGCGGTGAGTATTGCGGGATTGGTGGGCTTTGTAGGATTAATTGTGCCTCATGGAGCACGGTTGTTAGTAGGCACAGACTACCGTTGGGTTTTGCCACTGTCAATTATTGGAGGAGCCTGGATTGTCTTGCTGGCAGACTTGCTATCCCGTTTGGGAGCAATCGAATTACCGGTGGGTATTGTGACAGCATTGTTGGGTTCCCCGGTTTTCATTTGGTTACTCTATCGTCGGAGTAATCAGGGTTGAATGGAGAATTAATAATTAATAATTAATAATTAATAATTGAGAATGGGGAAAGGAAAATCTTTGGATGCAAGAAATATTCAAATCTTCACTAGAAAGTCAGGCTTTGACGGGAGGCTATGGGGAAGAAAGTATTGTGCAAAACATCAGTTTTGCCCTGCAATCGGGGGAGTGGTTAAGTATTTTGGGGGCAAATGGCTCTGGTAAGTCAACCTTGTTACGCTTACTCAGTCGTATTCTTTCCCCACAACAGGGAACTGTATTACTGGATGGCAAATCTATTCATACACAATCGCCACAAATAGTCGCACAAACTTTAGCGCTATTACCCCAACAGCAAACTATTCCCTCTGGATTAACCGTGCGGCAACTAGTGAGTTTGGGGAGGGCTCCCCATCAAACTTGGTGGCAGTGGGAACTGAATGCCGAAGATCACCAACAGGTGACCCTTGCCTTGGAATCCACGG
Organism: Caldora sp. SIO3E6; assembly: GCA_010672185.1. Classification (GTDB taxonomy): domain Bacteria; phylum Cyanobacteriota; class Cyanobacteriia; order Cyanobacteriales; family Coleofasciculaceae; genus Caldora. The sequence continues at coordinate 2,176 of JAAHHL010001286.1, forward strand.
AATTAGTTACTTATAGCAATCGCCCTGTAGAGCAGCTTTCTGGGGGTGAGCGTCAGCGAGCTTTTCTCGCGTTAGCATTGGCACAGGCTCCTCAAGTGTTGTTGTTGGATGAACCCACTACTTATCTGGATTTACGTTATCAACTGGAATTGCTGGAACTATTGAAAAATTTAAATCAGCATCAGGATATTGCTATTATCACTGTATTACATGATTTAAATCTAGCGGCTCGATATAGCGATCGCCTCGCCCTACTCAAAGCCGGA
>JAAHHL010001287.1 GCA_010672185.1 Caldora sp. SIO3E6
AGACAGCAGCGGGGATTCTAAGTTCACTGTTGCCACTTGCTCTAGCAGGGGTGCTCCAACTAGCGTAGAGGTTGCTACTCCCTTAGCGTTACTTTGGGTATGCCCTACCCTAGATTTTGCCTTGTGCAAAATATTGATCGCTGCATTGGTATCACGGTGCAGAACACAACCACACTGACAGACATGAGTCCTTGTGCTTAGAGATTTCTTGACTACTCGTTTACACTGGCTACACTCGGAGCTGGTGTACTGTGGTGGAACCGCAACGGCTAGTTTCTCAAACTTATTAGCAAAATACTCTATCCACTCTCTAAACTGACACCAACTGGCATCAGCAATCGACTTGGCTAAGCAGTGATTCTTGAGCATATTACTAATTCTTAAGTCTTCATAGGCTACTAAGTCGTTAGACTTGCATACGCTACGTGCCAACCTCTTGGCATGTTCATTCCGTTGCCTACTTACTCTTAAGTGTTTTTTTGAGTACCTAACTCTTGCCTTGCGGCGTCGAGTTGAACCAAGATGTTTCTTGTAGATGCGACGTTGAGCTTGTTTAATTTTAGATTCGGCAATTCTGAGAAACCGAGGATTCGGTTCGGAGTAACCATTTGAGTCAGTATAGAACGACTCTAGACCGACATCTAATCCGATTTCGTTTCCTGTTTTCGGCTGAGCATCAACACAATCAAAATCAATACAAAACTGGCAATAATATCCATCAGGTCTACGTAGTAAACGTAATCGCTTGATGGATTTAATCGGATAGGTATGAATATCCCACTTGCCCAATAGTTTCAGCTCACCAATGCCTTTTTTGTCAGTAATGATGATACGTCGCTTAGTAGAGTGAAGCTTCCATCCTGAGGTTTTATACTCAACTGAACGATTGTCTTTCTGGAATCTAGGATATCCTTTCTTACCAGTTTTTGAGGACTTGCAGTTAGAGTAGAATCGAGAGATAGCTAACCAGCTTCGTTCAGCGGAAGCCTGACAAGCCATCGAATTAAGGTCTTTGACAAATGTGAATTCGTTGCGTAGTTCTGTAGAGTATCTACTCAAAGCTGATTTATCAATCTTGGCTTGCTTAGGTGCATCCATCCAATATCTAATGCACTTATTACGGATAAATTGAACAGTTCTGATTGCTTCATCAATGGCTCGATATTGAGCTGGCTTTGCTTTGATTTTGTACTCAAGAACTAGCATTGATTCGACCTCTCAATCTTCTTCGTATATTATACTAAATTTAGTTCATATGTCGTGGCAAAAACAATATTTCTGAATGAAAATTTTCAAGGCACTTAAAAGTTCACCCTTGCCTTCTCTACGAGAGGCTTCGCCAACATCCCTGCTCTGAAGAGACAGGGCTTTCGGCTGCGTCCATAGTAAGAAGGTAGGAGGCAGGAGGCAGGAGGCAGGAGGCAGCTGAGGGAGCTGGGGGAGAAGAGAGAACTTTAATAATTGGCTGACATGGAAGAATACTTGCAAGGGAGTACCATCATTGACTGGCAGCATCCGACAATTTTAGCGCTTGCCCAGAAGATTGCCTCAGGATACCAAACGACTGAAGCAATTGCCAAGGCTTGCTTTGAATGGGTTCGAGATGAGATTTACCATAGTTGTGACTATCAAATGAACCCTGTTACCTGTCGAGCCTCAGATGTACTCCAATACAAAACAGGCTACTGTTACGCCAAAAGTCATTTGCTAGCTGCCTTACTACGAGCCAATGGTATTCCAGCAGGATTTTGTTATCAGCGATTAAGTATAGATGATCAAGGTGCTCCCTATAGTTTGCACGGTTTCAACGCCGTTTATTTACCGGAATTTGGTTGGTATCGTATTGATCCTAGAGGGAATCGAGAAGGTGTTGATGCTCAGTTTCTGCCACCCCAAGAAAAGTTAGCTTTCCAGATTCAGCTTCCAGAAGAAGCAGATTTCCCCTCTGTATTCTCGGAACCGCTGACCGTTGTTGTCGAAGCCCTACAAGCTCATAGTACTTGGGATGAGATGCTGAAGCATCTTCCAGATGTCTCTTCTGAGTTAGCAAAAAGTTATGGTTTAGTCGGTGCAGGTAAGAGCAAGCAAAAACCAACCTTGTTATGAAAGTTCCATCTTTCCCGTTAAAGTATTTCAGGTATTTTAACCATAAAAACAGTTGTCTAATTTACAGTAGATGGAACAACCATTGATCATAGCTACTCTAGAATAGCCAAATTAATTCTCAATTCTCAATTCTCAATTCTCAATTCTCAATTCTCAATTCTCAATTTAATTCTTCTGATATTGTGCCTCTAGGTCTTTCCAATCTCCTAATCCCATAAGCTCCGCAAATTGCTCGAAAGTTGTTACCTGAGACAACAGTGAACTATTTTCTCCTGCATCTTTGAGATGTTGCAGGGCAAGGGTCATGGCGTGGGTGGCGGAAAAAAGCCCAGA
>JAAHHL010001288.1 GCA_010672185.1 Caldora sp. SIO3E6
CCCGAACATTCGGAACTTAACCAGGTATTTACCGACAATGGTGCAAGGTTTTTGAAGCCAAAAATGCAAAAACCTTGCACTATTTTGGCTTGCATAGGATTGAAAGCCTTGTCTGGTATGGCTTACAGACCTATACAGCAGACCCTAATTACCTGTCCCTGAAAGGAGAAGATTGAACTACAGGAAAGTATTTGATTTTTATTTTCTTCGTAAATGACAGCGTAGACGCTAGCGCTACACTGCGCTAACGTGCCGCTGCGCTAACGTGCCGCTTCGCTAACGTGAGAGCGGTAGCAAGGAACGAGGGTCAGAGGTCTTAGAGCAAACTTATCAATTATCAATTATCAATTAGCAATTAGCAATTATCAATTAGCAATTATCAATTAGCAATTAGCAATTATCAATTATCAATTATCAATTATCAATTATCAATTATCAATTATCAATTATCAATTATCAATTGATTAATGTACTACAAAGCTTGATACCCAAGAGCGTACTAAACTATTTACCTGTTCCGGCACTTCATCATGGGGACAATGTCCGGCTTGAAGATAGTACTCCGTCAGTTGAGGATAGTATTGGCGAAATTTAGCTCCTTTTTCTCTAGTATTCATCCAGGGGTCAGCTTCTCCCCACAACATCAATAATGGACATTTCATCTGTGTCAAAAGCACATCAACTTTTTCCCCTTGGGGGGACTTGAACACTGACGCAAACACCTTGTGGGCGCCAGGATCGCAGGAAGGGCGATAAATTTCTTCTACCAACTGCTCTGTAACTGCACTCTGGTCGATATAAACTTTGGAGAGGGTTTTGCGAATTATTGAGGGTCGCCGGACGTACTGAAACAAGAGAAAACTTGCCCAGGGTTGCAATAATATCGCTTTAGTAAGTTTACCGAGGAATTTTGCTAGGGGATTCTTGGGAGTAGGAGACTGGGTGTCACTAAAAGGACCAGCACTATTGAGTAATCCTAGACCAACCACAGATGTCGGATTTTGAGCCGCTACACAGAGACAGGAATAGCCACCTAAGGAGTTTCCCAACAATACCACTGGCTGATGAATCACCTCAGTAATAAAATCATGCAACTGGTCTCGCCACAAATTACCACTATAAGACCAATCTGCTTTAGCAGAGCGTCCAAACCCCAACAAGTCAATTGCCCACACCTCAAAATCCTGGCTTAATTCGGCTATATTTTTGCGCCAGTGGTCTGTAGAAGCTCCAAAACCGTGAACAAGTAGTAATGGTGGGCGTCCTGATTGCTGTTGTCCTGTTTGTACGTAGTAAATAGATTGTCCTCGCCACTGCCAGTACATTCCAGGAACTGGGGTAGTAGAGACAGTAGGTAATACTTGTTGAATCATTTTAATATTAAGTAATGTTAATTTATTTATTGTAACCTGGGAATAAGTGCGATCGCGGCTCGAACAAGCAGGAAATTTCGGTTTTCTCAGCTTGTCAGTAGGCAATAGTAAAATATCAATAACACTTGAACTAAAGGGAGTATAATTTTGTCTGTCGAGACTATAGAAAAGCGTTCAACAGCCCGCAAACATGCCCCTCGCTACCGAGTTTTGCTCCATAACGATGACTTCAACTCAATGGAGTATGTGGTGCAGGTATTAATCAGCACGGTAGCCAGTCTCACTCAACCGCAAGCCGTCAACATCATGATGGAAGCCCATATATCAGGTCTTGCTTTAGTCATTACCTGTGCTCAAGAACATGCGGAGTTCTACTGCGAAACCCTGAAAACTCACGGCTTAAGCAGCACAATGGAACCGGATGAGTAAGACTCTGGCAGAAGGGGATTTTGACGCGGGGACGCGGGGACGCGGGGACGCGGAGAGGAAGAATTTGACGTGTTTCTTTCCGCCTAGCAGGTGGTACGCCGCTTGTCAGGCGCTCTGAAGAAACAAGGCAGAAGGCAGGAGGCAGGAGGGAAGAGGAGTTGACTGTTTCTTCCTTACCATAGCGGCGCAAGATTCGACCCCATACCCTACACCCTACACCCTACACCCCTCGCCGTCAGGCGCTTTCTTAAGAAACAAGGTAACAGACAACAGGTAACAGGCAACAGAAGATTTGATTTGTTTCTTCCAAACCTCACTAAATTAGCTAAATATCCAGCACCAGTGCGGCTGGTAGCCTTCCTCATAACCTTGGCACTGTTTTGGTTACCAATAGCGATACCAATTTACTGGTTAGGAAACGACCCCAACTTAGTTACCATCCTGACAATGGGACTGTTGTTTGGAGGCTTTTTGCTGTTAACCCCTTGGTGGGGTAAACAGGTTTATCACCAACCCCGATTACTGCAAAGTTATGGTTTGGTCGGAACAAGACAAAATGGTATAGACCTATTTAAGGGATTGGTCACTGGTTTATTGATGACCCTTAGTCTGTTTGCTTTGCAGGGATTGCTAG
>JAAHHL010001289.1 GCA_010672185.1 Caldora sp. SIO3E6
CCCCACCCTTTTTTTCGCTCACCTCTTCCCTCCTGCCTCCTGCCTCCTGCCTTCTGCCTTCTATTTATACCAGTACAATGTCTGCTGCTGACTTTTCAATTTTGGCAACCGAATGCTCTGATTCAGAACACTCAAAGGTAGAACTTACAGTAAGCGTCTCTTTGAGTGTTGGCTGGTCATTCTGCCAAATCCGTTCAATTCCTTCCCATGAAGGTGCAAAGGGTGGCAGCCCAAAAGAACAAGCCTTCCAGCTACCTCTGACCGGTGCACTGAGGAGCCTACACATACCTCCACGCCTTCCCGTTGGTTGATAATAGCGACACACTAGGCAGGCAGAAGTATGCAAATTCAAGGTCTTCATTGGAGTTTTTTTATTTTGATTAATTTTTACTTCCTCTTAACTTAATTCTTATGCTTTATAAAAGGATCAAATTAAGATATTTAGGTTTTCTTTATGATTTTGTTACATATGTATAACTTGCAACACAAACAAGACCTAGGTTTAAACAATGCAGTGCTCTAATGGACTTAAGTTAGTTTAAACAGCATGGGGATCAAGCCAAAAAACAAACCAGAGGTAGCTCTAGAGCTTGGATTATGTCTATGTAGAGCTTGCTGAATGAGTCGTAATCTTCGGGTTTGAATAGGTGTTAGGTATTAGGTGTTTGGTGTTTAGTTTTGCCAATTTTTGGCAGCACACAGACAACAGATACCCCAACGCTGGAGTTCTCCTTGTGGTGTAGGACATTGGCAATTGGGACACAAAGGCAAGTGTTGCGATCGCATCTGCATGAGCTTGACCCAGTGTTGATACTCTGAGTGAGACTCGTCAAGAGCAACGGTTGATAAAGATGCTGTTTCCACAACATGACTGGGATGCTCTTGCAAGGAAGAAGATTGTGACTTTAATACCTCATTGGTTTCCTGGTTTTTCTCCCACTGAGCGGTAGAAAAGCGTATATCAACCAGTTGTAGGGTGAATTCGGCATTGAGCTTTTTTAAAATAGAACGGCGCTTAAATTGCAGTTCTTGTGCCCAAACCGAGCTAGAAGTGGCAACATACAAAATATCCCTAGATATTGAGTATGGTCGCGCCTGCTGAGCCACTGTAGTCCCTACAACTTGTTGCCAACATGTGACCAAGCGTTGAAATTGCCTAAGCTCTTCCCACTGAGGCTGCTGTTCCAGTTTGCTTAAGATATGATTAAGGGATTTAAACATATGTTCTAAATCACTAGCAGTTTTATCCCTACTTTATTAACTCAAAACCAAAAAACTTGTAATAAACTGACAGCAAGAGCATTTGTTTGTAAAATTAAATCCCAAAAACTCACCCCTATTGCCCTCCTCATGAGCAAAAACAACTTGGTTGAGTCCTCTACTCAATCCTCATCCAACCAGTTACTCAACCCAGCTTTGCAGGCTGCTCTGGGAAGCCTTGACGTGCAGCTAGAAGAAGAATTAGCCCGCTACCGACGCAAACGTGCGGGACGTCCAGTTAAATCTCCTCGTGGACTTGGTAGTAATCAAGTCCGCCAACCGATTGAGTTAATCTCAATTAAAAAACCTGTAGCTCAAACTCAGCAGCCAGTGTTACAGGAATCCTCTGCTCCTGTGATCTCATTGCCACAAATACCAGAGTTGAAGATGCCACCAACTGTGGTGTCTCCAGAAATGAGCCCAGAACTCATCAGCCAGAAAGAGCAGCTAGATGACTCTTCATTAGTTGCCTCTGAGTTGCCTGAGTCCCCTATTGAAGAGAGCCTGGTAACTCAACCAGAAGAGAACGAACAACTAACTCCTTCTGAGGAGACAACAGAGGAAGCAGCCAATTTGCTTACCTCGGAGCCATCCCAAGGGCAACCAGAGGATTATCTGGAATCATCGGAGAAATTACTAGAGAATCTGCGGGAAGAAGAAGCAAACACTCAACCCCAAAAGCGCTTTACTAGTCAGCTAAAAACTCCTTTAGGTGTTGGCTTGATGCTTCTAGTGCTGCTCTCAGGTGCGACAGTGATCTATCTGGCGATGAATCCATCCCAATTTAAAGTTCTGGTTCTTGATCGGTTCTTGGGCTCACCAGAAACCACCACAGCTCAAAACGACCTTGGTACAACATCGACAAAGGGAAAATTAGAACAAAATTCCCCCATAATTAATGGTCCGGATTTGGCTTCTGAGGAATTTATAGATTTAAATTTAAATAACCTGTCTCGTTTAGAAAACATACCCACAGAGACACCAACCTTAAACCAGACTGAAGTTCCCCCGCTACCAGATTTATCTGAGTCCAATACCAGATCAGGAGTCTCCAACCAAGAGTTTTCTGGAGGTACGGATTTACCTTCGGCACTTTTACCACCTCCTCCGCTACCAGGAACTGCTCCACAGGCGGCGTCACGAGCAACAACGAACATTCCTCAAAC
>JAAHHL010000129.1 GCA_010672185.1 Caldora sp. SIO3E6
TCCGGGATGTGGGACGCCAGTACCTATTAGCATTTTCCATCATGGCGGCTACTTTGGCAGCTGTACCCTTACCATTTGCGACTATGCCTGTGCTCACTACTTTACAAGTTTCAATGGTAAGTCTTTTGGGACAATTGTACGGACAGAAGTTGACTCCATCCCAGGCAGGGGGAGTTGTCAGTGCGATCGCTGGGGGCTTCTTGGCGCAGGCAGTTGGCAGGGAGTTAATCAAATTCCTACCTGTCTTCGGTAGCGTGATTGCTGCTTCCTGGGCTGCCGCCTATACTTGGGCATTAGGAGAAGGAGCCTGCGTTTACTTTGGGGATTTAATGGGGGGTAAGAAACCGGATCCTGAAAAGATTCAGTTTGTGATGAAAGAAGCATTTCAGGCAGCAAAAGAACGGTTTAAAGGAATTAAGAATTAAGAATTAAGAATGTAGAATATCGTCATATTTCAAATATTTTTCAAAGGTTAGTTTTACAAGTGAAGGCGGCTGGTGCGGGGAGCATCACAATTAATTTCAATTAGTACTACTATTATTAATAGCAAGGAGAGATTTCCACGAAAACAAATCCTCTTCTCTTACACCGAACAGAATAGGGGTTATTTCTGATTGATTAACCCCATTCATTATTGACTTTAGCAGTAAAAGAAAGTTAAAATTCCTTGTTTCGGAGAGTCAGTAGTATTCCAGGGGGAGTGGAAGTACCTTTGATGGTATGTGGTAGTAAAGATGATGTGATTATCGACCCTCATGCTCTCAAAGGATGGTTAAATTGGCTGAAGGAAGGAGATGTCTTTTGGGAATGTCCTCAAGGTCCTCATTTCTTCCACTATTTCTATCCTCAACAAGTAGGAAGAAAAATTATTAAGTTTTGGCAAGCACTGCCTCTCAATGAATCTAATATCACATCCGGTTTGGTTGCCTAGGTTACTCCGTACCTCCGTTGACCCCCGATTCATCCCACATCTGACCCGAAGGACAACGTGGGATGAATCGCCAATTAAGCTAAAAAGCAGGTTTGAGTTTATTCAATCCCCTCAATCCGATCCTCAACCTCCTGATACAACTCTCGCAACAACTGCAAATTACTCTCACTCGTTTCCCAATAACCCCTTCCATTGACTTCCAATAAAGTAGATACTACCTTGCGGAAAGAATGGGGATTCAGGTTCATTAACCGCTGGCGCATGGCTTCATCTTGGATAAAGGTAGCATTGGTATCCTCATATACCCAGTTATCTACTGCACCCGCTGTGGCACTCCAACCCATAGTATTGACTAAGCGCTTGGAGAGTTCTCGCACTCCTTCGTAACCATGATTCAACATGCCTTCGTACCACTTGGGATTGAGTAGCTTGGTGCGAGCATCTAAACGCACGGTTTCTGATAGAGTACGCACCTGAGCATTAGCTGTAGTGGTATCAGCAATGTAGGCAGTTGGTGTTTTACCATCCTTCCTTAGACGGCTCACTACCTTGGTGGGGTCAGAGTCGAAGTAGTGGGAAACATCAGTGAGGCTAATCTCCGAAGAGTCGAGATTTTGGAAGGTAACATCCGCAGTCTTAAGTGCTCCTTCAAAAATCTTACGGCTCTGTTCCATCGTACCGGGACTATCGGAAGTGAAAGCAAAAGACTTGCGGGTCAGGTACATATCCTGTAACTCTGATTCTTCCTCCCAAGTACTGTTTTCTACTGCTAGATTGACATTGGATGCATAGGAACCGGAAGCATTGGAGAATACCCTAGTTGCTGCTTGCCGCAGATTAATCCCCATTTCTACTGCCTGCTGTGCCGCATGTTTACGAACAAAGTTCATTTCTGAGGGTTCATCTGCCTCTGCTGCCATCTTAACTGCTTGGTCGAGGAGGTTCATCTGGTTGATAAACAAATCCCGGAAGACACCGGAGCAGTTGATCACAACATCAATCCGGGGACGCCCTAATTCTTCTAAGGGAATCAGTTCTAACTTATTGACTCGCCCTAAAGCATCTGGTACCGGGGTAACACCCACCATCCACATAATTTGTGCAAGGGATTCGCCGTAAGTCTTGATATTATCTGTACCCCAGAGAACACAAGCGATGGTTTCCGGCCATTGGCCGTCATTTTCCGCCCGTTGCCTTGCCAACAGTCGGTCTACTACAATTTTGGCTGACTTGACTGCCGCCATTGTGGGGATGGATTGGGGATCGAGGGCATGGATATTCTTACCGGTAGGGAGAACATCGGGATTACGGATTGGGTCACCACCAGGGCCGGGGAGAACATATTGCCCTTCCAAGGCTTGCAACATAGCTCCTAATTCGTTATCCGCAACAATTTGCTGGAGGCAGAATTCCAGGTATTCAAACAGTGGCTTCAGGACTTCCTGGTCAACTTTGGTGTAGCCTAAGTTATGCAGAGCTTCAATCCAAGGCTCTTTTTTGCCCATATTGAGGAAATTGAGCTTGGAAACCTTGGAAACCCGCCCATCGGCATCGGCTTGAGCTTGAACCAGAGCAGTAACCGCAGCGGTGGTTCCTTGGTTAATCTCTTGCAGCAGTTGGACATCCGCTAAGATACCTTGGTCATTATTACGGTAAATCTCATCAATGTCTCGCTCAATACTATTGGCAATAATCCGAGGCAAACCTTGAATTTCTTCCTCATTACGATCCAGATTAGCAATATTGACCAAAGTTGCGATCGCTTCTTCTGAAGTTGGGGGTTTGCCAATCACATGCAAGCCACAGGGCAACAGGCGGGATTCAATCTCCATCAGACGGCGGTACACTTGACCTACGATATTATCCCGCTCCTCACCAGTCATGTCCTTGGCATCTTTTTCCGGTAAATCAATATCCTGCTCTAGATTTACCAAGCGGCACTTGTCCATAATTGTGTTAACAATTGGCACACCACGCCCGGTATCTTTCAGGGTTTGGTAGGAACCAATCAACTCGCTCAACTCTTTTAATCCCTTATACAAACCGGCATTCTCTGCTGGTGGAGTCAGATAAGAAATCGTCTCGGCATAGCTGCGGCGCTTAGCAATGGTTGCCTCACTGGGATTATTCGCTGCGTAATAGTAGAGATTGGGAATTGAACCAATCAAGTTATCGGGATAGCAATCCCCAGACATCCCCATCTGCTTACCAGGCATAAATTCCAAGGAACCGTGAGTGCCGAAGTGTAGCACTGCATCCGCTTGCCAGATTTCCTCTAAATAAGTGTAGTAAGCAGCAAAGCCGTGGTGAGGACTAGCAGAGCGAGAGAACAACAGCCGCATCGGGTCACCCTCGTAACCAAACGTCGGTTGAACACCGATAAAGACATTACCGAAATTCTTACCGTAAATTAACAGGTTTTGCCCATCACTGTTAAGATGTCCCGGAGCTTTACCCCAGCTTTCTTCAAGTCTGGGATAATAGGGAGTCAGTCGCTCGTACTCCATCACCGACATCCGATAAGCAATATTCAATTCTGGACTACTGTATTGAGCTTGAGCATCGTGGATTACGGCTTGCATCAGTCCCTCTGCTGACTCTGGCAACTCCTCGACTTCGTAGCCATTGTTTCTCAAGGCTTCCATCACTTTATAGATGGAACCAAATACATCTAAGTAAGCAGCAGTACCCACATTACCTTTATCCGGCGGGAAGCTAAAGACAGTGATGGCAATTTTCTTGTCTAATTTGGGCTTACGGCGCAGAGAAGCCCATTTCATCGCCCGCTTAGCTACTGCTTCAATCCTGTCTTGTAGAGCAATAGATTTACCGGTGGTGCCATCCCGTCCAGAAAGAATAATCGGCTCAATCGCTCCATCCAATTCTGGTATGGCAATTTGCAAAGCTACTTGAATCGGGTGCAGCCCCAAATCACTATTCTCCCATTCCTGGGTAGTTTGGAAGACTAAGGGTAGTGCCACCATATAGGGGCGATTCAACCGCTTGAGGGACTCGATTGCCTTAGGATGGTCTTGTCGTGCCGGTCCTCCCACGAGGGCAAAGCCAGTTAGGGAAACTACTGTATCCACCAAAGCATTTGGGGTTTGATTTTTCCCATTCTTTCCCTGTTGATAGAAATAGGCATCCACCGGCTTCGAGAAGTCTAAACCACCAGCAAACACGGGAACTACCCTTGCTCCCATTGCCTCTAGTTCCTGCACCATCGCCACATAGTGAGCATCATCTCCCGTAACTAGGTGAGTGCGTTGCAATACTAAACCAACGCAGGGAGCCAGAGGGTCTTGCAAGTGAGTAGAAATATCCCGACGGCTGTTGTACCAATCTAAGTATTCCTGGATATCCTCGAACATTTTTGGTGCTAGGGGATGCCAAATGCCCATATCTGGGTAAACTACCGGGTCTTTAAATTCTACCGAAGTCCCCTTGAGCTGTCGTTCATCCTTGAAGACATATTTATCCGCTAGCATCAGCAGAAAGTTTTCCAAGTTATCCGTCGAGCCCCCCAACCAATACTGGAAGCTGAGCATAAAGTTACGAGCATCCTGGGCTTTATCCATAGGCATGTACTTGAGGATTTTGGGCAAAGTCTGCACCATTTTCAACATGCCATCTTGGAAAGAAGAACCAGACTTCTCCTTACGCTTCCGCATAAATTGAGCGATCGCACTTTTAGATTGTCCCAGCTGCGCCATGGAAAAGCTACCCAATTTATTGAGGCGCATGACTTTGGGCATCGAAGGGAATACCACAGCTGCATCCAAGCGATCGCGGTGGGGTGTTACTGCGTCTACTACTTTATCTGCTAAGTCTTCGATAAAGATTAGTGAAGCGAGAAAAATATTGGCTTCGGCAATATCTCTCTTGAAGTTCTCATAGTTTTCTTGGTTCCGGAGTTCTTCAATCAAGTAGCCACTGATTTCAATTGCTAAATCCGGCTGATTTTGATTGATGGAGCTAACAGCAGCGGATAACGTACTCTGATACTGTGGCTCTAACACGACATAGACCACCTTCAGTAAATGACGTCCATTCACTGCATCCGGGGTTATGTGGCGAATGGTGGACCTGACGTGGGTGAACATGCGGTTTGTGCTCCTTATGATGCTGGTTCTCTTCTCATCGCTGAGCCAATGGGAGTGAAGTAGGTGAGGAAGTACTCACTCTCCACATCACTCAGTTAACATTTTGGCAACATCTGTGTTTCTACCAGAAAACTTTTACCTGATGGGAGTTTGATGCTCTATCTGAAACAATTTGATATGAATCTTGATATATTTCTTCACATAAAGTGAGGTGAATACTTGAAACATAATGACACAAAAGTTAACAATACCTTTGTCATTAGTCCTTTGTTCTTAGTCCTTTGTGAGTGTCTGCGATCGCTTAATATCCCCGACTTCTCGATCGTTGTTTATCCTGAACCAGACGGCTCACCTATGGCAGAAAGCGATCCTAACCGGGACTATCTAGTTTATGGGGTCGAATCCCTCAAAATCCATTTTCAAGACTCCTCGGATATTTACGTTTCCGGCAATCTTTGGCTATCTTATGAGCAAGGAGTCTCCGATGCAGCCGTCTCTCCGGATGTGTTTGTGGTCTTTGGAGTAGAAAACCGTCCCCGCAGAAGTTACAAAGTGTGGGAAGAGCAGGGAAAAACACCGGATTGGGTTCTGGAAGTGACTTCAGGCAGCACTCGCCGTAAGGACGAACAAGAGAAACCACTGATTTATGCTCAAATGGGAGTGTCGGAGTATTTTCAATATGACCCCAGTGGAGATTATCTGACACCTGCACTCAAAGGAAGACGTTTAACCAAAGATGGTTATCAAATAATCACTCCCAATTACCTAGAAAACGGAACCCTGGTTGTTCCTTCATTGGTGCTAGGATTAGAATTGTGGTTGTTTCCCAACGGTCAGTTAAGGTTTTTCAATCCTCAACAGGGAGAGTTTTTAAGAACTTATCGTGAAGAACGAGAACGGGGAGATCACGAGCAGCAACGAGCTGAGCAGGAACGACAACGAGCCGAGCAGGAACGACAACGAGCCGAGCAGGAACGACAAGAAAAAGAACTACTACTACAACGAGCTGAGCAAGAACGACAGCGAGCTGATATACTCGCCACAAAGTTGAAGGAACTCCGAATTGATCCATCAGATTTAGTTTAACATTAACCTTCACATGCCAGGTAGATTAAAATGCCTAGCAACCGTTCAATCGGTTTTAGTGCATAAACATCAAGATCGATGGTTAAATCGGTTTGTTGTAACTTCAAGAATTTCCACAACTCCCCATTAGTAACACAACCATAGATAATTTGGTCTGGTTGTTGATTAAAGATCTGAGCTGCTACCATCTCTGCTGCACATTGCCCTAAACCAGCATTCAAGTTTTCCGGTTTAGCTTCTACCATCATAATAATTGGAAATTCGAGTACTAACAATCGTGGTGAGCGAGCAACTAAAAAGTCCACATAACCGGTCAAATCTTTGGCGGGATCTACATTAAAATCTTTTCCAGAAAAGACACTTATTTGAGAGTTCGAGAGACGGCGTACTGCTGTTAACACCGGGTTAATAATCCACTCACTACGAGCTTTCTCATTCCCTTGAGCCAGAGCTAGAGGTACATTTTCTGCCAAGATTTCGTTGAGGAGTGTATCAGGGGCTACCGGTGGTAACTCTGGGAGAAAGTGAATTACCTCATGAATCTTTAGGTTAAAGTCACTCTGTACTTTATGTAGATCAAATTTACTATATGGCATAGAATCACGCCAAAGTCCTTACACTTAAAGTATGTAACAATAATGACTTTATCATTTTAATCGAGGAGTAATTTGAGTATGTAAATCTTTCATCATTTCAATAAATTCATCAATTTTGCCGAGCGATTCGGAATCAGTCACTAATTTTGCCGCTTCCACATGTTGAATATACTCTTGGATGTTCTTTTCCCAGTCACCTAAAAACTTGTCCACAGTGGCAACATATGCATCATCAAGCCCATGCATAAATTTATTCATAAAGTCGTAAAGATACTCGTTAATTAATGAAAGAGCTTCATTTGACAACCTTTCCTTGGTAGCTTTTATTCTCTCAAGTGGCGGTTTCAATCCAATTGGAATCTTAACTTTAAAACTAATTAATCCAGTCTCAATTGAAAAAGGTAGATTCCAAAATTTAACTTCTCTATTAAGAGAATCTGGAGATATTCTTTCGAGCCAAATACGAAATGATGCTGGCTTAAGTTTCTCAATTTGAGATGGGTTAAATTGTGGCGCACTAGGAACATTATTGACTTCTGAGTCTGGAATTAGAGAGGAAATACCAAATTTTTTTTCAAACTCAATAATTCTAGTTTTTATATTGTGGTTAAATTTTCCTAATTCGGACTCAAATCTGCTATTATATTGTCTGTAGATGTTTGCTTGATATTTTTGAGCATAGTCACTTACTTTCTTATTTGATTGACTACTCAAACTTTCAATTAATCGTTCAGCATATTCAAATAAGCCTCTAGTTCCTATGGTATTTGGTAAATTAAATTCTTTAATTTCTAATGAAGGAAGAGGCTCATCTTCAAGAGTATTATTTTTACTAATATTAGATTTTAAGTCACTTGAATATCTATTAAAATCATAAATAATCAATTTGTTCATGTCTTCTGAAAGTTCATCCAAATCAGCATTAGACAAGCTACATAGTTCTCTCAAAGATTCAAAATTTTTAATTAATCTCTTGCTTAAAGATTTAACCAATATTTCTATTTTTTGAGAACTTAATAATCCCAAATAGCTGATTAGATCTGTAAATTCATACTCAATTTTTTCACTATTCTCACTGATTCTTGTCAGAGAATTTTTTGCCGAAATTTTGAAAAAATCGTGTTTACTTCCATGAAGGTATTTACTTAAATATTCCTTGAGATACTCAATGTCAGAATCACTACTGTCATCACATTTATTGATAATAAATGCAACTGAATCTAACCTATCTTTAAAGGTTTCTGTTAAGGCTTCTAGTCCTTCTAATGAGTTAATTTCAACACTTTCAGAGTTGTTAATTAAAACTAGACAAACATCACAATAATACTTTGCATATTTTTCAGCAAATGCTTGATGCAGAAAATTGCCTTTAGTGAATCCAGGAACATCAACAATTTCTTTGCTCTCTACATTTATTGAAGGAACTCCAATACTTATATCAGTTATTTCTTTTTCATTATTGCGATTCTCTGATTGTTGACAAATAGAATTTAATATTGATCTCATTTCATCAGGAGAGATATTATCTTTATTGATATTCCATGCTTCAAGTTGTGAACTAACCTCTAGTGTATGCTTATCATTATATCTGATAGCAGTAGGAATACTTGTACAGAAGACGATCGCAGATTCAGGCAACAAGTTGTTACCCATTAATGCGTTTGCAAGAGTAGATTTTCCACTTCCACGTCCACCAAGTATACCAATTCTGATAGTTTCTTCCTCTAGTCTTTTTGTTGCATCATTAATGTCATCAAATATTTGTTCAAGTAGGTCTTTAATTGTTAAGTAACTGGTATTATGTACATTTAAATCATGCAAAAGCTTGTTAAGCTCAGTATTAATATTTTCGAGTATACATAACGCACGCTCTGTTTTTGTTTGCCGACGTCTATTCAAAAAGTCAGGTAGCTCTACCATTTCTATATCTCTTTAATATTAGTAAAGTTTTTTATTTGGGAATCTAATTATATATTCCCTCATTTGTTGATAAGATAGCCTTTCGTGTTTGAGTCTCGCGTGCCTGCTGCAAACGCTCCAAAATATCTGAAATAAAGGTTTCGCCATCAATAGGTGGAGTATGCTCAGAGACAGCAATAGCAGCGTCTATTTTTCCACGTACAGAACTGAGCCATTCGCTATCAGTTTGTTCGCTCAGCGTAGATTCTGCACAATCGTATTCATCCAACAACCGCAAGGCAACTTCAAGCACTTCTTCTGCCGAGCGATATTTTCCGGTTCGCAGCTTGTCTTGGATGAATTGTTCCTGTGTCTTCGTTAGAGTAATACTCATTGTACTCAGCAAGCATATTTACACTAATGTTAACAACTAAATTGCCTGCAAAACCTCTGCAGCGGTCAATTCTAGTTACTGTAGTGGAAGCATCTTGCTTCCTATAGCGTCGGTTCAGTAGAAGCAGTTGACAAATGAGACAAAATATAAATTCTGTAGGGGCGAAGCATTCGCAGAGTAATTTATCGCGATCGCTTAATCATCTTATTCCTTTGCTAAAGAAAGCGATCGCATATAAGACTATTCCAAAAGTTCGGGATCAATTCCTAACTGCTGTAGTTGTTCGGGAGTGAGGGACTTTAATTTAGCTGCCAACTGTTGCCGTTTTTGCTGTTCCTGTTCCGCTCTTTGCTGTTCTTGCTCAGCCCGTTGCCGTTCCTGGTCGGCTCGTTGCCGTTCCTGTTCAGTCTGATTCTCTGCAATCAATGCCCGCTCCTTCCCAGTTAAGAGCAGATTACCCTGGAAATCCCACCACCGCAACCAAGCTTGTTCCGGTTGACCTAGATAAGTCCCTCGCCATACTCCTAGTTCTACATTCATCCGGTTAATCCGATAGTGACCTCGCTCGTTAGCCCTTAAGCGCTCATAAGTCCCATCTTCCCAATGGTAAACTTCCAACTCTCCCGTATCGATAATAAATATCCCATAGTAAGGAATGCGAACGATTTTTTCATATACCCAGAACTTCCCTGGTTTTTGAACTGTTCCCTTGACTACTTGCAACGGTGTTTTATCCCTTTCTTCTGCACCAGTACCTGAGGCAAATTCCAGGGCAATTAGCGGTGTAGCATACTCCCGCCAGAGGACATAAGACCGTCGAAATTTACCATAGAGTCGCGGTGGCACTCCCGGCACATAAAACCAATCTGGAGCTTCAGCACCTTTTTCCGGGGGGTCTGTCTCGCGCCAGTAGATGCCGCAATCTTGACCGATGGCATAATGATTATCCGGGTGAAGTTCTTGCAAGACTGGCTCAATGGAGTCAGTCAAAATCACACTTTGGGGATGTTCATGAAAGTTCTTCACAAAAGTTCCATCAGATTCTGGTAGTTGGGTATGGTCCGGGAAAGGACGGAGTTCTTCGTCAATCGCGATTTTGGACTGAACCATAGCTTACACTGATGGGGAATTTCGGGGAACCTTTATATCATTGTACAGTGCTTCCTTTGATGTAGTCCAAGGGAGCAAGATGCTCCCACTACCATTGTGTTTGCAGCGCATCGGATGTGATCCCAGTTCTTCAGTTTAGGCTAGCGATCGCACTCATAGATTATCAATGATTATGCTTGCTACAAGCCGAGTCAAGAAGATATTGTTTTAGCTTTTTATCATCCTGAAGATAATTGACCGACTTTGCGCTTGCTTAACTTACCTGTAAAACTTGTGCAGGGGTCAATTCCAGTTTAGGAAAAGTCGGAGAAACAATCCGCTGATTACCAGTAAACTTAGTTTCCTGATACTTACCATTTACCAATATCAGTACAGTCACAACCTTTGCTTTGGGGTCAATAATCCAATACTCTGGAATACCAAGCTGCTCATACTGTAGTCGCTTGTCAACGTAATCACGTCGGTAATTCTCATCATTTTGGTTTCTGTAGGGACTGACTACCTCAACCACTAATTGTGGAGGAGCCATGTTAAGGGTAATAGTTAGGCGTTTTTTTGTTTGAAAAAGATGCTCTTCCCGAAGAACTACCAAATCAGGATAGCGGTTTTGAGGATTGGATGGTACTTGTAGCTCACCTTGATTAGGTCTAACTAAGCGAGGATTAACAAATTGCACGAAGACATCTCTTAACCATAGTACAGTCCAGCCATTTTCTTCACTTTTTGGAGCCATTGATCTCAACTCCCCATTGAATAGTTCATAACGGTTATTTGTGCCATCGTCATATTCAAGATATTGTTCAAAGGTTAGTTTTACAGGTGTTTGGGTCATTGACTTTCTCTGCTGTTATTGAGTGTCAAGAGTAGTGGGAGCATCTTCATTGGTGTCAACTTAACGTGAAATCCTTGCCCCACCGGTCGTTTAAACGACCGGCTAATAGCTCAAGTCATCTAAAGATGACTCATATCAATCGGCTCAAACATCTTCAGTCCACTTAAAGTGGACTTGAGCTATTAGCAAGGAACTTAAGTTCCTTGTGAGGCATGAGTCTTGCGTTAAGTTGACACTAATGCACGTCGGTGCGCCCCTACGGTTTCCAATTATGCCTATTCCTTTGACTTTTG
>JAAHHL010001290.1 GCA_010672185.1 Caldora sp. SIO3E6
GAATCGGACGCAGGGGTACTACCCCTTGCTCCTTAGCCTTTTCTAGGACATTTGCCCAGGAGCTGCGATCGCTAACAAATTGCAAGCAATATTCTACTTCAGGGGATTTAGTGATCTTAGTTTTTGCCAGTACCTGTTCATAATGCCGGAGGTAGCCCGGTGTAATGTGAAACCCTTCTAGGGTATCAGCTAATTTTTCCGTGGGTAGATCGTTGATCAAATTATGGAACATACCAAGCCCATACCCGATTTCTTGGGCGTGCTTGGTATCTTGGATAGTATCAAAAGATTGGGAAGCATCGATAAAACTGATGGCACGCCAAAACTCTCCCTTTGGTTCAATCCAGTAGTCTTGAGCATCCTGAGTTAGCAGCACACGAGGCATTTTCCAGAGACGCTCTTGGTTCAAGGAGGTATGCTGTAGCCGTTGGTGAATATGCTCAGTGATAGTGCGCATATTCCCCATAACCAATTCTGGTTGACGAAACACCTGGGTGTTAATCCGTTGGAGGATAAAGTACTTTTCTCCTTCGGTATCCAAGGTTATCAGGAAAGTATGATTAATATTACCATTACCATATTCCTGAATACTTATGACTTGACCCTGAGGTTTAAATTGGTTAGCAATAACAGCAATATTTTCCAAGATTTTGTTATGTTTTTTGTCTTGAACAGGGAGAGAATAAATCTAAAATTTAAATATTTTTAAAGGTTAACCCCACGGCAAGTAACTTACCCAATTGAAATTTTACTATAAACTGTTGAGTAATTTCCCAATGAATACTTGCCTAGGAGTGCGGTTAGTGCCGAGATGCAAACACTTAGACATAACTTATTTGCTCCTTGCTGACTAAACTAGTCTTAGTGCAGTGTAACGGAAATAAACTACCAGTGAAAAAAAGGTTCAAAAGTTTATTGTGCAACCTTTTTTTCCTCGGAGCCTTGGAGCCTCCTTGTCTTAGACTGTTTCGAGCCAATCATAGAGCTGATCTAATTGTTTAAGTGTAATCAAACCGTATTGCCAGAGAATCATTGGTAATGGTCCAGGATCTTGCTCACGATGCCTTTGCGCTACCGCAATGGAATCTCTGGGAATCGCTAATTCGTCTTGAAGAAAACGTAATAACTGAGAATTAGTTACAGGGTTCATAATCACTCTCACCTCCTCTTGTCGGCTCTATTTTGGATTCGTGCTCTGGGTTTTCGAGCCCCTAGTGGTCAGTATTCAATCTGTCCACTGCTCTGGCATTGCCTAATATATATATTGAAGGCTGCAATGGTTTTAACCTGTGTCCCAAATCACCTTTAACCTGAGATTGATATCAACAAGTTTGCCTTAAAAGTTTGAGCAGTACAGGTTTTTGGCTTATTCTGTAGGGCTACTGGACGCGAAAGACTAATGCCTAGCTCCACTAAAATCCGTTATCAGTGGAAGAACAATTGCTTTTTCTCTTCCTTTGGTGTCTTGGAACCTTGACATTTTGCTTGTTTTTTTAGGTATTAATCCTAATCTCCGCGTTTGCCGGTTCTCAACTTTAGCGCCAATTGACAGTTTAGCTACGAACAGCTACACCAGCCCCACACCATAATCTGGCACTGCACACCTATAGTTAACGGGGATACTACCCCTACCTTTTTCCTAGGGCTTATCAACCCAGGCACGAGCAAATACTAAAAAATTAAGATTTTCTTAACTTTTGTTATCTTTGATTTTAACTCTAAATGAGTATACCTTACTCATATCAAAAAAATACAAAAACGTTAATGTAATTTATTATAGTCTTTATAAGATGAAACAATGGGAACTGATTTCTTCTAAGACTCCCGTAATACGTAACCAACACCCCTAACTGTCTGGATTAATCGCTTATTGCCCTCATCTTCAACTTTGAGACGTAAGTAGCGAATATACACCTCAATGACATTTGACTCTCCCATAAAGTCGTAACCCCAGACATTTTCCAGAATTTGTTCACGGGTTAATACTTCGCGAGGATGACTCATCAAGTACTTGAGTAGCTCAAACTCCTTCATCGTCAAGTCGATCACTCGTTCATTGCGTTTCGCTGTACGAGTTGTCAGATCTAAAATCAGCTCCCCAAACTTTAACTGTTCAGTTACCTCTGTTTCTGGTTCCAAATAAAAACGCACCATCTGCAGAAATGTTTCTGTGCGATAGGGTTTGAGGAAATAATCATCAGCCCCAGCCTCCAGACAAGCGACTCGATCATTAACTGTTTCACGAGCCATTAGCAGAATTAGAGGTATGCGATAACCGGAGCTTCTAAACTGATTACATAGTTTTAGTCCTGATTCTCCTGAGAGAGCTCTATCCACCACTACCATTGCTGGTTGTAATTCACCAGCTTGACGCCAGCCACTGTTAGCATCAGGAGCAATGACAGTCTGGTAACCTGCCT
>JAAHHL010001291.1 GCA_010672185.1 Caldora sp. SIO3E6
CTTCGAAGGAAGTTGGATATTTTCAAATTCTTTTTCTGTTTGAAAAAATTTTTAACAGTGTCGTGCATATTTAACAAGGCGATCATATCAGGCACAGACATTGTCACGCCGCGTTGTAAACGAACCAACTCTGTTTTATGATAATTCCAACCATGGCGGTAAAGATGTACGAGGTCCTTCGAGAGAACTATGATAATGAGGGTAACGATATTGGATGGAAACAGTTTTAGTCGTTACCTGGTTACCTTGTTCACTCAGTCCCAAAAATTTAGTCAGCAAACCTCGATAGGAAACCTGGTAGTCAGCACAAACTTCCCCTTCCCCTTGCCGTAAACTAATCAGGACTGGATCGAACCAACCTTGTAATTCTTTGTGCAGAAACCCGTGGAATACATCCATAGTGTTTTCATTGCAGATGGAGAAGTGAGCCTGAAAATGACCAGGTATGGGCACCATTAACCAGTCAGGATTGGTAAATTCTGGAACATCCGGGGGATAGCAGTTTTCTGCCAAGCTAGGATTTCCAGGGAAGATCCAGATGATATTATATTTTTCCTGAATCGGGTAGCTACGGGCTTGGGTGCAGGGAAGTTTTTGGTTAGGGGGTAAGTAGGGAATATCGACTAATTTGCCATCCCCGTTCAATGCCCAACCGTGATAAGGACACACTAAGTTAGGACCTTGGACTTCTCCTTTGTGCAGGGCTACTCCTTTGTGGGGACAGGCATCCTCTAAGGCGTGAAGGTTACTTTCCTCATCCCGGTAAATAGCGATCGCTTGTTGCCAAATCACTATGGGCATGATTTCCCCTGGTTTAAGCTCATTTGCCCAAGCAACCGGATACCAATAATTCGGGTTAATCCCCACTTCTCGGACAGCATTCCAAACTGTATGACTGGTTAGGGTTGTCGCCAACTCCATGAAACTTGCCTCTGTTGCGGTGTGTATCTGAAAATATTTAGCCTTTACGCTCTGTTAAGTCAATATTTATATCTTTTTCTTGTGAAACTGGCATTGATGCCCGTATAGTGAGCCAATACATAATATTTGACTTTTGGCATAAATACTGCTACACTTAAGGTTTAAATTATTAAATCAGTCACAATTTAATCTAGAATAGACAGTTCTTTGAGAACAGAATCGAAAAACCAGCGTGACACAGATTAGTCTTGATCTAGGTAAAACTGTAGCTCCTGCACCAATAATCAATCCCGTCTTTGCTCGCCATGAAACCTTTCACCCTCGGTTTGGTTGGCTCAAAAAAGGATTCGATGCAGTGCAAAAAGAGCCGAAAGTCTTCTTACAGGAAGACGCACCTGTGCGTTTGGGTGTTGGTAAGAATATGGTGCGCTCAATTCGTTACTGGTGTTCAGCTTTTAAAGTGCTGAAAAATGATAGTCCCACAGAATTTGGCAAAAAGCTTTTGGCGGATGGGGGATGGGATGAGTTTCTCGAAAATCCAGCTTCCCTGTGGTTATTGCACTGGCATTTACTCAAACCAACTTGCGAGGCAACCGCTTGGTATTTTACCTTTCAGGTGTTTCGTCAAGTGGAATTTTCCGCTACAGATTTACAACAGGCGCTCTGTCAATATCGGGATAGTCTAGGAAGCCGTATTGTCGATTCTTCCCTACAAAAAGATATTAGCTGCATTCTGCGCATGTATATAGAACAAGGGGTGAAGACTGGTGCAAGCGAAGATTCTATCGATTGTCCTTTTACTGAACTAGGCATAATCCAGACAATAGGAAACTCTAAGCATTATGCCTTTCAAATTGGATCGAAAGCTAACTTACCTCCGGAAGTAATCGTTGCTGCTTGTTTGGAGTTCACTGCCTCAAAGGGAAAGCAAAAAACGATATCTATTTCGACGCTTACCTTTGATATTGGTAGTCCCGGTTTAGCCTTCAAGTTGAATGAAGGTGCAATCTATGATGCAATTGAACAGGTAGAGCGAGACTGGGATGATATCAGACTCTCTGACTCGGCTGGGTTAATTCAGTTCTCCTTTACCAGGGATGCCAACGAGCTAGCACAGGATATCCTAGATAAGTACTATAGTACTAGTGTAAGGAGGTAGGAGGTGGAAGGCAGAAGGCAGAAGGCAGAAGGCAGGAGGCAGACCACTCTTCCAACACCAAACAATCCGTGGTTGCCCAGCGAGCGAAAATTGGAGTGTGGGAGTCTGGCATTTTGTTAGGAGTATTTTGCAGCATTACAGTTAAGCGATCGCCGCTGAGTAATTCCACTAGATAATGTACACGAGTGCCTAAGTACATCACATTCTTGAGACGACCCTCAAAGCAATTATCTGTTGATTTGGGGGGAGAAAGACTGAGGCGAATTTTTTCAGGGCGTACACTAACCACTACCTCCTGAGAATTACTCAGATGGTCTTTGGGAGACTGGGGTTCAACCC
>JAAHHL010001292.1 GCA_010672185.1 Caldora sp. SIO3E6
CTTCACTCTTGACTCTCCCTTAGCCATTTGTGATGCTAAAGTTACACTTACTAGACTAACTAGGGTAATTGCCACTTACTGATCCAACACAGAGCCGAGTACCATAAGGCATTAATTTCTACAGGCTTGCCCCGGCGTGGCGTCACCGGCTTACCATCAATTACTGCATCCATCCAAGTCAGAGCTACTTGGGGAGCATCCCAAATCAAGAGTCCATCCGCAGCATCCACCCGGATATTGTAACGGGAACCCGCTGTATAGGCTTTGTAAATTTCCCGTACTGTGGGATATTGTTGAGTCAAAAAATCCCAATCTTGGGTTGTTGTCAGGTATAGCCCTAAGGTTTCAATCCACCAAAGAGAAGCATCAATACTATTATATGTTGGCTCAGCATCTTGATCTGGGAAAGTATTAGGAATCAACCCATCACGACAATAGCTGCCAAAAGTTTCTAGTAATCCCTTAGCCAAATCAAATTGTCCAGTGGCTAAAGCCAGTCCTGGTAAGGCAATTAGGGTATCTCGACCCCAGTCACTAAACCAAGGGTAACCAGCAATTACTGTTGGTCCATCAATAGACGCACGATAGGCAATAAATTGGTCTCCTGCTCGTAACAGCTGACGCCAAATAAGCTCATTTTGGGATGAATTGTTATTGTTAGGACTGATATCGGCTGGTGAGGGGACGGATAAATGGTTTGTTGAAGTTACTGGCACTAAGGAAAACAACTTATTTTGACGTGCTTGGACTTCTGATATCGCTTGTTCAAATGACTGGGAATTCAACTTCGGTAGAGTTGACTCTGACCATCCTACCCTAGCTTCTAGAGTAACCGTTTCTCCTGGATGTAAAATCACACTCAGATAGCCAGGACTGTAAAGGTCTTCACAATCACTTAAGCCTCGTAAGTTTTCTTCTGGATAGTAATAATTCCAGTACCAAACCCCTTCGGGTTGATAGTAACCGCTGCTCCAACGCAGTTGCCAAGGGGTTCCCACCAAATTAGGGCGAATTCCTTGTAGATAGATGCTCTCAGGTAAAATTAATTGGGAAAATTGTAACTTGCCCGTCGCTGATTGCTGATGGTGAAAATCGCGATCAGCGATCAAGGGTCTTAGTCTGAGGGTTGCTACTTCGCTACCTTCATATCGATACTGAACTAAAATGCGGTTACAGAATTGATGGCTGTTACTGGAATTTGTCTTACTATCTCCTATCCCTTCCTCAACTAAGCCATAAGGCATCACCAGCTGTCTTGTCAACTGCCACTGTTCAGAACTCCAAATCCAGCTCGGAACTGGCTCTAGCTGAAATGATTGCAGCAATTGATAACCATGAGGTTCAATCTGCTTGCCACCATCCCAGAAATTAGTGGAGAGAGCCCAAGTTGCTTCTGCTAGTTCTAAACTGGCATCAAGATGAGAAAGCAATAGAGTACGATGCCCTGGCGGATCAAGAGCTGTCACTAACCAACCGTGATAAGTGCGAGTACGAGCGTCACAAACTGTACCACTGGCAAAACTGCCCAAACCATTGGTTAACAGCCACTCCCGACTATCTAAATCCTTCACAGCGATTTTTCCCCATTCCCAATTCTAAATTCTAAATTCTAAATTCTAAATTTCCCAACTAGATTCTCATTCGTAATCGTTATGAGTATGATACATTTGTAACGGTTCGTAAATCATCAGTAGTTACCAGCACCAATAGGTTCGCTATAAATTTAGCGGTAACTTAACTCGAACTAAGAACTAAGACGTTAGAAGAATTCAAGGAGAATAACTTCATGACTAGTCCGACAGAAGGATGTCTGCGGGTAGGCCAACAGGCTCCCGACTTCACTGCCACTGCTGTAGCCGATCAGGAATTCAAAACAATTAAACTGTCTGACTATCTTGGCAAATATGTCGTCTTGTTTTTCTATCCCCTTGACTTTACCTTTGTTTGCCCTACAGAAATCACTGCATTTAGCGATCGCTTTGAAGAATTTAAAGAAGTCGGCACTGAAGTCCTTGGCGTCTCTGTTGACAGTGAATTCTCTCACCTCGCCTGGATTCAGACAGACAGAAAGAGTGGTGGTGTTGGAGACCTCAACTATCCTTTAGTTTCTGATATCAAAAAAGAAATCAGCACTGCCTACAATGTTCTTGACCCTGAGGCTGGTGTAGCTTTGCGCGGTTTGTTTATCATCGACAAAGACGGTATTATTCAGCACGAAACGATCAACAACCTTTCTTTTGGCCGTAGTGTTGACGAAACCCTACGTACCCTTAAAGCCCTTCAATACGTTCAAACTCATCCTGATGAAGTCTGCCCAGAGGGGTGGAAGCCAGGAGAGAAAACTATGAATCCTGACCCAGTAAAAATCCAAAGTTTACTTCTCTGCTGTGTAATATACTCCCACACTTTCCCGATAAG
>JAAHHL010001293.1 GCA_010672185.1 Caldora sp. SIO3E6
ATAGTCTGGCAAATCTGTACGAAAATCAAGGACGCTACTCTGAAGCTGAACCCCTCTTACATCAAGCCCTGGAAATGAGGCAACGCCTACTGGGAGATGAGCATCCTGATGTCGCACTCAGCCTCAACAATCTGGCAAATCTATACGAAAATCAAGGACGCTACTCTGAAGCTGAACCCCCCTTACATCAAGCCCTGGAAATGAGGCAACGCCTGCTGGGAGATGAGCATCCCGATGTCGCACAAAGCCTCAACAATCTGGCAAATCTATACAAAAATCAAGGACGCTACTCTGAAGCTGAACCCCTCTTACATCAAGCCCTGGAAATGAGGCAACGCCTGCTGGGAGATGAGCATCCTGATGTCGCACAAAGCCTCAACAATCTGGCAAATCTATACAAAAATCAAGGACGCTACTCTGAAGCTGAACCCCTCTTACATCAAGCCCTGGAAATGAGGCAACGCCTGCTGGGAGATGAGCATCCCGATGTCGCACTCAGCCTCAACAATCTGGCAAATCTATACAAAAATCAAGGACGCTACTCTGAAGCTGAACCCCTCTTACATCAAGCCCTGGAAATGAGGCAACGCCTGCTGGGAGATGAGCATCCTGATGTCGCACTCAGCCTCAACAATCTGGCAAATCTATACAAAAATCAAGGACGCTACTCTGAAGCTGAGTCCCTTTTGGGTCGGGCACTGGACCAGAAACCGTCGTTCTAATGATTTTAGCAATTGTAGTGCCGTGACCCAGCTAAAATGAGGCATTAGCATTTATAGTGAAGCACTAGGCTATCCTGCCGATTTTTTTGAAAAAACAGCAGGTGCTTGGCAAGGAGATGGGGTAAAGTAGCATTGAGTGGTCTCCATATTTTAACTATGAGTGTCCTGATCTCTGACGAAACTCTTCGCGCCTGCCAAATGGAAGCTGCCGAATTTAGGCAAGAAATTGCTCTGCTGCTATTTCGAGTAGGTAAACTAACAATTGGTCATGCTAGTCACCTTGCTCAGATGTCACCTAATGCTTTTCGAGAATTGCTCAAACAGCGTCAAATCCCTCTGTATAGCTACGATATTGAAGATTTTGAGCTGGATCTAAAAAACCTGCGGGAATTAGGTCGTCTGTGATAGTTATTAGTGATACTTCTGTCTTTACCAATCTGGCGGCAATCGGATACCTTCACTTACTTCAGCAGCTTTATGAGCGCATCTTCATTCCAACAGCAGTGTATCAAGAATTGACTGTCGATCCTCCTGCTTCTGGAACAGTTGAAGTAAAAACTTTTCAATGGATTGAGGTTTTATCTGTTAGCGATCGCACAATGGTCGAACAGTTGCAAAACACAGCGCAACTAGACCTAGGGGAATCTGAAGCAATCGCTTTAGCGCTAGAAATCAATGCTGAATTGTTACTCATTGATGAGCGTCGTGGTAGAAAAGAAGCAAATCAGCTAGGCATCCGGATTACTGGCTTGTTAGGGGTGCTGGTGGAAGCCAAGCACAGAGGATTTATTCCTGCGGTTAAGCCTTTAATGGATAATCTGATTGCTACATCCAAGTTTAGAGTTTCTCAATCTTTGTACAACCAAATTTTGGCAATAGTGGGAGAGTCATAAGTCTTAATTTTCTTGACCAATCTGCGATTGCTGGGTGCTTCTAAACCCGCCTCTACAAGTTGAATTTCATTCTCCATTCGACCTTCTCTTGTTCGTTACCAAAATTGATACAAGGTCTACGACTAAAATCTCATTCGGCTAAAATTGCGTAAGTATTTGGTTATATGCCGATAGATATAGAGAGTCGAAAGATTGAGGTTATTAGCGATGGGGAGAAAAACTCAAGTTCAGCAAAAGCGATCGCTAGTCTGATTCCTCCCAACTACCTTGGTTGTTTGGTTGCGTTATTTATTCTTATTTGCTACTATTATTTCATAATAGGCAAGGTGTGCGCCTATATATATCGAACAATGACGGCTTTAGCTCACGAAATCCTTGATACTTTTGATCAGTTGCCTGACTAGGTGAGGGATAAGAATGCTCTCAAACATACGAGGGAGAAGCTCAATTTGCCCAATAAGAACTAGATAGCAGATCGGAGAGGTGTTAGAAACGACGAGCATAATTAGGGCTTGCTAAGTTAGTGCGTAAGCCATATCAGACAGGGCTTTCAGCCCTTAATAAGCCAAGTCTTGTACAAGGAAATGTATCAAATGGGCTCAAAAAGCTAGCATTGTTATGGAAAATCCCTGGGTAATCTTCAAGCTGAAAGCTGAAAGCTAAAAACTGATAGCTAAAAACTGATAGCTAAGGACTTCCTGAAGCAAACCCTAATTAGGAAAGCAGGTTTTGCAGAGTAGTGCGATCTTGCTCTAAATCAGCACTAGTGAAAGGGGGTTCAAGCTGTTTGCTCTGAAGGA
>JAAHHL010001294.1 GCA_010672185.1 Caldora sp. SIO3E6
TGGTATTGCCTGTCAGTTAACCAATATCCTCCGAGATGTAGGGGAAGATGCCAAGCGAGGTAGGATTTATCTACCTTTGGAAGAGTTAGCATTATTCGACTATACAGAAGCAGACTTGTTTAATGGGGTAGTTGATAGCCGTTGGCGCAAATTAATGCGCTTCCAAATACAACGAGCACGCAAGTATTACGTACAGGCAGAAAGAGGTATCACGGCTCTTAGTGGTGACTCCCGGTGGCCTGTTTGGGCAGCATCAATGCTCTACCATAAGATTCTGGATGCTATTGAAAATAATGATTACGATGTCTTTAGTAAAAGAGCTTTTGTCCCCAAGCCCAAGAAGCTGCTATATTTACCAGTTGCATGGCTCAGAGCGCAGGTGCTTTGAATAGGTGGTAGGTGTTAGGTGGTAGGTGGTAGGTGTTAGTGGAATAGGTAGTAGCACGACACACCTAAAAGTGTGGAATACGAAGTAATGAGTAATGAGTAATGAGTAATGAGTAATGAATAATGAGTGATGAGTAGATATCGATTTATAGGCATTATAACCGATATGATAAGTTTTTCTTGTATCTTACTTATTACTTATTACTTATTACTTCAAAACCCGTTTCTAACCCACTATTTTAGGTGTGTCGCGCCAGTAGTGAACTGACACAGCTAAAATGGTGGAATAAGTAGGTTGGTGTAGCGATAGCGTAACCCAACGCCAGTAATGCTTTGTTGGGTTTCACTTCGTTCCACCCAACCTACATTTTTAGATGTGTCGGTCTACTATGCCCAAACCCCTTGCAACTAAATGTGTTTCTTGAAAGCGCCCGACGGGCGGCGCACTGCCCCTTATGAAGGGAAAAAACAAGCTCAAATCCTGTTCCCTATTCCCTATTCCCTATTCTCTATTCCTTTGTTTATGACAAGATCACACTAAATCTGATGGATCGATTCCGAGTTCCTTCAACCTTGCGGCAAGGATATCAGCTCTTTGTTTTTCCTGTTCAGCTCTTTGTTTTTCTTGCTCAGCTCGTTGCTGCTCGTAATCTCCCCTTTCTCGTTCTTCGCGATAAGTTCTTAAAAACTCTCCTTGTTGAGGATTGAAAAACCGTAACTGACCATTGGGAAACAACCACAATTCTAATTTTAACACCAATGAAGGAATAACCAGGGTGCCGTTTTCTAGGTAATTGGGAGTGATTATTTGATAGCCATCTTTTGTTAAACGTCTTCCTTTGAGAGCAGGTGTCAGATAATCTCCACTGGGGTCATATTGAAAATACTCCGAGACTCCCATTTGAGCATAAATCAGTGGTTTCTCTCGTTCATCCTTACGGCGAGTGCTGCCTGAAGTTACTTCCAGAACCCAATCCGGTGTTTTTCCTTGTTCTTCCCAAACTTTGTAACTTC
Organism: Caldora sp. SIO3E6; assembly: GCA_010672185.1. Taxonomy (GTDB): domain Bacteria; phylum Cyanobacteriota; class Cyanobacteriia; order Cyanobacteriales; family Coleofasciculaceae; genus Caldora. The sequence goes on from JAAHHL010001294.1 coordinate 1,402, forward strand.
TGCGGGGACGGTTTTCTACTCCAAAGACAACAAACACATCCGGAGAGACAGCCGCATCAGAGACTCCTTGCTCATAAGATAGCCAAAGATTGCCGGAAACGTAGACATCAGTGGAGTCTTGAAAATAGATTTTGAGGGATTCTACCCCATAAACTAGATAGTCCCGGTTGGGATCGCTTTCTGCCATAGGTGAGCCGTCTGGTTCAGGGTAAACAACGGGTGTTTTAAGAGGAGAGATAGTCATTTTTATTGAAATTTAGAATTTAGAATAAGTGAATTTAGAATTGCTAGAGTACCTTATTATCTTAACTTTAAGCCTAACTGACTAGACGCGATCGCAACCTATGTAACCCACATTCCGCACCCTAAAGTGTCACAATACGATTTTAGGGTGACCGGGTGTGGGGTATCAAGAATTAAATTGTCCTAGTAGTCGTAGGTTGGGTTAAGGAACGAAACCCAATCTAATCGCTACATCCAACTTCAGTGAGGATTAAAAGTTCAGCAAAAACCTCCTCGTTCCCTGCGGCAACGCTACGCTCTCTTGGAACGGAACCACAAGTATATCAGCACAACTGGGCATGAGATTGTTAGGCAAATGGTGCTGATAATCACCGATAATGGCAATAACCCTATTAGCGAATCCTCAGCAGCTTGGGATTTGTTGGTGCTACGCCTGTGGTGTACAGTGTAATTGCATCCGCTGAACAAGCCAAAACTGAGGCTCTAGAAGCCATGTCCCCCCACCTGGAAAAAGTACTCCGTAGCATCGATCAACTCTCAACTCCAGAGCAATTGGAGATTATCAGCCATATCACCAATCGGCTAAAACAGCGCGAGTTGCAGCAACCCAAGCGCAAATGGCTAGATATTGCAGGTACGGCTCCATACCCTCTGCTCGGAGAGGATGCTCAAGTTTGGGTATCTCGTTCCCGTTGTGAGGATCAAGAACTGCGCGATCGCCTGCTGGATCAGACCAATGAGAATTAGAGAAGCATTACTCGGAGTCGATCG
>JAAHHL010001295.1 GCA_010672185.1 Caldora sp. SIO3E6
TATAAAATATCACTTCGATAAATCTGACCAATCTCAAAACCAGAATCCTCCAAAGCAAAATAATCAAATTCTGTCCGCTCCTCCGCTCCTCCGCTCCTCCGCTCCTCCGCTCCTCCGCTCCTCCGCTCCTCCACTCCCCACACTTTTTTTCGCTCACCCTGGCAAATGCATTGATGTATCTGGTGCTCCAGGCACGACTAATGGTTCTCAGTTGTTACTATGGGATTGCGAATCCTCTGGTTTGAATAGGGATAATGATTCACCTACAGATCAAAAGTGGACATTAAACTAAAAAACAATTATGAAATTTGAATGAAAAATCCCTCTCCGAAGTAGGAACATCTGACTGATTACCCTTGCCATTCTTAACAGACGCCTTAGTTGCCTTATTCCTCCGTTTTAACCATATTTCCGCTGCACTCAGGTTTTCTCCTGTACATCCTCTGATTGTTTGTATCCTGTTTTCTACTAAAAGATACATTAATTAATCAGAGCTTGAACCAGAATTCGCATCAGTGGATCTAGATCATCGGGAACTCGATAAAGATTTAATCCTTGCTCAATTTCTTTAGTTTTTCGAGACAAACGACCAAATTGCCACACAGTACCAGTAGTTACTGCACCAAGTATAACTGATTGTTCAGGAGTTCTATCCCATTGGTCGAGGGCGATTATTTCTGCTACAAGTTGGGTAAAACCATAGTCTAGATCTTCCCGCTTAGCTTCAATGACTAGTAGCTCAGTTGGACTTCTGAACAAATAATCTAAGTAACCTTGCAATTGTTCTGTAACTTTGATCGGATACTCAATTCTTAGTTGAGCTTTGGTATAGTGAACTATATCCAAAACCACTTGTGAAATCAAAACTTCTCTACGAGAGGTTTCACTAACCAGGCTGACATAGGGCAAAACTTCTTCGATACGCGATCGCAATTCTTCTAAGCGATCTAATTCTCCATGATATTGAGGTAAGTTGAGGCGAGCTCTGGTAAGATTATAGCCAAACTCACTAACAAGATCTTCTGGCTCAATCCGGAGTTCAAACAATTTGCTAAATGTATAGGATTGATTAGGATTTAAAATGTGCATGTTATTTAGGTGGTAGGTGGTAGGTGGTAGGTGGTAAGTGTTAGGTAAGCTAAGAAGTGTTTAAATAGGGTCTGCTGAATAAGTGTGGAAGCCATACCAGATTCGTCTTTCAATCATGCAGCAAGTCAAAAAATCCCAAGAAATTGCATCTCTTAGCTCAAAAACCTGGCATCAACCCGGGTAACCTTGGGGGATGCAGATGCCCAAAACAGCGGATAAATGCTGCATTCATTCTTACTTATTACTTGTTACTTATTCTCCCAAGCCCTAAATAGTTTTGTCCCCGTGTCTCCGCGTCTCCGTGTCTCCGCGTCCCCACTCGCGTCCCCGCTTCAGTTGTAATGTAAACTGTTCACTGGTTATTGTGAATAATGTGTAATCATGATGCATCCTCAACTACAGCAAGTATTTGATCAGGGCCGAGTACTCAAAGTTATCAGTGGCTTGAATAACTTTGACCCCAAGCGTGTTGCTGCTACTGTTAAGGCAGCAGAGAGAGGTGGTGCTAGTTTCGTCGATATTGCCGCTGCTCCAGATTTGGTTAAGTTAGCAAAAAGCTTGACTAATTTACCAATTTGTGTATCAGCAGTAGAGCCACAACAGTTTGTTATTGCCACTGAAGCTGGTGCTGATTTGATCGAAATTGGTAACTTTGATAGCTTTTACGCTCAGGGAAGGCGGTTTGAAGCAGAAGAAGTGTTGGCACTGACGAAGGAAACGCGATCGCTCCTACCGAAAATCACCCTCTCTGTTACCGTTCCCCATATTCTTCCCCTCGATCAGCAAGTGCAACTAGCCGAAGAATTAGTACAAGCTGGTGCTGATATGATTCAAACTGAAGGGGGCACTAGCAGCCAGCCTCGTTCAGCTGGAACTTTGGGTTTAATCGAAAAAGCTGCACCAACCTTAGCCGCAGCTTATGAAATCTCCCGTGTTGTTACTGTGCCAGTACTATGTGCTTCCGGTTTATCTAATGTAACAGCACCAATGGCAATTGCCGCCGGTGCCAAAGGTGTTGGTGTTGGTTCCGCCATCAATCAGTTGGATAACGAAGTAGCAATGGTTGCCGCTGTTCGCAGTTTAGTAGAAGCTTTAGCAGCAGTTTCCCCCAACCGCGTTCGGGTTTAATTTGGGGAAGCTGAGGGAGCTGAGGAAGCTGGGGGAGCTGAGGGAGCTGAGGAAGCTGGGGGAGCTGAGGGAGCTGGGGAAGCTGGGGGAGCTGGGGGAGCTGAGGGAGCTGGGGGAGCTGAGGGAGCTGTGGGAGCTGAGGGAGCTGAGGGAGCTGGGGAAGCTGAGGAAGCTGAGGGAACATTCGAAACAA
>JAAHHL010001296.1 GCA_010672185.1 Caldora sp. SIO3E6
CGTGTGCTCTGCCGCCCTCCCCCCCCAGCACCTGTCCTTAAATGGAAGACGACGTCAAATTCCCCCTCTCCCCTGCTCCCCTGCTCCCCCTCTCCCCTTCTCCTCTGCTCCTCTGCTCCCCTGCTCCCCTGCTCCTCTGCTCCCCTGCTCCCCTGCTCCCCTGCTCCCCTGCTCCTCTGCTCCCCTGCTCCTCTGCTCCTCTGCTCCTCTGCTCCTCTGCTCCCTCAGTCAAACCATAGAGGAAATTAATCAAGGAGTTATCACTAAAGAAAAAATCCTCAACCCGAAATCCCTCCTCACTCTCTGCCAACAGGGACTTCAGCTGTGCCACTACGGGATGCCGGGGGCCAATATCCGGTGCGACGGCAAACACAATGGTTGTACCATCCTCATCAGATAATTCCAGCATGTTGACTAAACTTGCCAACTCCTCCGAGTCAGCTTGGCTCAAGGATTCATCATGTGTCATGTGTCATTTGTTATTTGTCATTGGTAAGAGTCTGACTGTGTTTACTTTTCTTAACATAGTTCAGTTTTTTATACCAAACCTACTTAATGGATAATTATTTATTGGCTGAAAACAGGCTGAGAGCTTGTTCCACAATGTTCAGGTATCCATTGTGGGAGTGGCATCTTGCCAGTTATATTTTCTTGTACAGAAGAAATCTTTATATATAAGCGCACACCTATCCCATTATATAAAATAATAATACAAAACCATCGCGATCGCAATGATACATGGTGAAAAAAGGCTGGAAGCGAAGTTCCACATTCTCAATTCCCAATTCCCAATTCCCAATTCCCAATTCCCAATTCCCAATTCCCAATTCCCAATTCCCAATTCCCAATTCTCAATTCTCAATTCTCAATTCTCAATTCCCTTGACAACATGATTGACAATTTCCCCAATCCTATCAATAATGACATTCGGGGTAGCAAAAGCAATATTGCTGGTAGGAGCCCTAATTGTCGCAGCATGGATACAAACCGACTGGCAACTCTCTCAATTACCTTTGGGGTAGTTTAGGGTTTTGTTAATACGGAATGTATAAGTGCAACCCTTGACATGGGCCACTTCTTCCTTCATACTAACTACTCATTTGCTGGAAATGAATTGTTGTAAGCTAGCAAAGGATGGAATTTCTTCCGCCGCACTAGCACCATAAGGCTTCAAGGATTATTTTTTGTCCCTTGTTAAGAAGTTGGGTTATCACCACTGCGTTGCACTAGCTCGGTTAATGAATATCATGCTAATTTACAAAAAGTGTAAATATTCTGTAATAATACAGAATAAGTAATGAAGAAAACCATTAGCTTCAATCGGGGCCGGTCGCCAACCCGAGGTCAAAATGCGGTTTGCGATCGCTAAAGATGGATGGTATTAAGGAATTTGATTTTACTACATCAGTCTGTGTTGTTGAACTTGGTAAGGATCGTCGGAAGATTGCTTGAGTACAGTTGTAGCTCGTCAATCTTATCGACTATCAACCAGGAAAATTTGCTGATGCATACAAGTTTGTTTGAATTTAATTCTGGAGGTAATCTCTAATGTCTGTTCGCCTTTATGTAGGTAATTTGCCCAAAGAACAGGTAAACCGCGATGAACTACACGCGATATTTGCCGAAATGGATCAATCCATTACCACTAAACTAATTAAGGAGCGTAAAACCGGTAAATGCCGGGGCTTTGCCTTTGTCACTGTTCCCACAGATGAGCTAGCGGAACAAATCATTGAGAAATTCAATGGCCACACTTTCCAAAATGTTGCCCTTAAAATTGAAAAAGCGCAACCTAAAGCGAAAAGTCCGGAAGAGGAACAACAACAGCAGAAAGCCCCTAGCAACAATAGCAATAATTCCTCTGGGCGTCGTGGAGGTGGTAAAAAGCCCTCCAAGCGCAGTGGTGGTTCCTCCAACACCGGCTCCTCTGGCTCGAATCAAATTCAGCCAGACCCCCGTTGGGCTGACCAGTTGGCAATTCTCAAAGAGCGTTTATCAGCTCAATCTACCAACTCCTGAGAAGGCTCCGAGGCAGGAGGCAGAAGGCTCCGAGGCAGGAGGCTCCGAGGCCATCCCGATGAAAATTTTTTTTTCACCACCATGCATGAAAATCCTTGTCTCCGCGTCTCCGTGTCTCCGTGTCTCCGCGTCTCCGTGTCTATTTTCAGATTAGAAAGCAGTTGGTAGGTGGTTCTTGAGGTAGGAAGAAAGAGGGCTCCAAAGGGGCAAGAGCAAATGCGATCGCTCCATTAAAAGCTCTGAACTTCAACTGCCAAAAGCCCCGCTCCATCCCGATAAGGTTGGAGACGGGATTAATGGTGGTTAAATTTTGACGACATAAGGTTAATAATCTATAACATCAGTTAGTTTTAAATAACTAAGGAAATTTGTCATGAGTGCAGCAACTGAT
>JAAHHL010001297.1 GCA_010672185.1 Caldora sp. SIO3E6
TCCTGAATGATGCTGACCTGAATGATGCCTACCTGAGAGGTGCTGACCTGAGTGGTGCTGACCTGAGGAACGCAAAAGTGAACGGCGCTTGGTTTGGAGGTAGTGTAGGAATCTCTTCAGATGTGAAGCGTGACTTGATAAGCCGAGGAGCATTTTTTGAAGATTCTCTAGGCGATCGCGATCGCTCATCCGTTCCAAGTATCCGCTAAACGAACACTACCCAAGCCCTTTTCACAAGCGAAAAGTTCAATGCCTCCTCAGCAGCTAAGTGCCAAGGGGCTACTCTTATGTGTGGTACAGAAAAAAAGCGATACAGATGAAACGAATTTTAATAGTGGTAGCGATCGCATCTTGGGTTTGCGCTCCTTCACCTATAAGATTTCTTCAACCAGCAGCTGGGCAGACTACCGGAGTAGCCTACCCAGAGAGAGGATTACTTAATCCTCAGTATTCTCTCAAGCGCTTTTGCCAGAGCTACTAAAGCAAGAACAAATGACTTTGCAAGAGCCACTAGCGCAAGCAAAAGAGCCAACTCTTCCATATGGAGAACCTCCTATTAGTTTTGACTTACCCCATCCAACGAAGCGCTCTGAATAGCGTCAGCCAAGTTAGCTACAACCATGTATGACACTTTTAGGTACGCGAAACTAGTCCGGGACACTTAATAGCATATCCCGAACGTCTGTCCGCGTCAATACATGATTGTAGCTAGATTAATATTTACACAAGCTCCGCGCTGTGTCAACAAAAAAATCTCCAAAAATCGACAAAGTTTCTGCTTTTTCTAATAATATGGAAGGTTATTTCTTTTTTTTTGACTAATCGCCAGCCATACACAACACTTTTTCCAAATTCACAGTAGAGATAAACCGCTAAAGTCCTCGTCCTATAAAAGTTTGCATCCCGCACCCTGTAACTTTTTCCAAACAATCTCAAAACTGATTTCTTCTGTACCAGCTCCCTCAAAGAGAGCGTCTCTGCCAATACTAACCAGCTCGCTACTAAGTGATTAGCGTGTACTTGTCAACAGCCTTTGCTGGCTAGGGCTTGCAATTCACCTAGAAAATGCTGGAGTGCGCGATCGCTTCCCTTCCAGTGCTCTATCCACTGGTCGGACTTAAGCATGACTGCGGAGGAGGCGGATAAATATCGTGTTTGCAAGTATTGTATTTGTAAGATAATATAAGAATTGCGCAAAAGCTTATACCAATTCCGGTGTAAATAAGCCCGCTATGCCCCACTTTGTGGGGAGGATCACAGAACCTAACTCATTCATGAACCTCCCCATATTGCGGAAGCGTGTGGTGCGCTTCCAAAGGGCTTTCGCGGTTGCCTTATTTATGGTCCAAGTAAAGCGGATTTGGCACTCCCTCTATTGCGAGAGGTAGCTGAGAGCGCAATTTGTACAACTAAAAAAAGGAAACCAGAAACCATATGACACAAAAGCCCACAAATGTGTGCCAAGCAATATTGGCCTCCAAGTTAGCCTTCTTAGCCGCTCTAGTGTCGGCTACCTTCACGTCAATCTGCCAAGTAGCAAATTTTTATCTGCTCTTAAAGCAAATAAACTAACTCTCGCGCAGAGGCGCTGACTCCTCTTGAAGATTGCCTCAGCAGTGGCATCTCCTAGTCAGCATGTACACAAACGCCGAGGATTTTTTATGCACCAAGACACGGTTAACAAGCCCGCAAGAGCAGGAGCAACTCCAAGAGCTGCCCCTGCTCTTGGAGTGACCGTTGCTCCAAAAGCAACTTTTGCTCCAAATTCTACTAGCTGTATAAATGACCACAAGTCTACACAACCAAGAATCCCTCCCCAGACGGAACTACTCATCCTCTGGGCAATCCGAAAATCAGGCTCAAAAGGAGTCTACGGACTTGACATACAACGCGCGTTCAGAGAGTGCAGCGGAGGAAGCGAGTCGATCTCACTCGGCTCTCTCTACTCCCTCCTCAAGCGAATGCGAAAAAAGGGGTATGTCGAGTCCTGCGAGGGAGACGCAATCGGAGGCGGAGCCAAGCGGCAGTATTACTCCCTCACCAAAGCAGGCGAGTCTGTCGTCAAATACGCCGACGACTTTTTTACAAGGCTGCGCGAGTGGTCTCCGTAGTGAGGCTGAAGTTGGAGAGGTAATCAAAAGAACCCTAGATACTTCTCCGCTCATCAGGTGGGTGACTTTTCCCTTTGTTTATCCGCTACTGGGCATTGATGATCGCGCTAAGTTCTCGGAAATGCTAATTCACCGAGAGAACCTGCGCTGTGAGCATCGATATCCTAGGCTTCACCTATACCTTTATGACGCTGTTATGCTTGCAGATCTTGTGCGCTGCTACATTAGCGACGTGCTGGGGATAGATATTTCAATCAATCTAAAGCGCTAGTAAAGGATATCAAATTGATTATAAGG
>JAAHHL010001298.1 GCA_010672185.1 Caldora sp. SIO3E6
TTGATTAATATATCGGTATTTTTTGTCATTAAGAGCGGTTTGTGACTGTTGAGCTATGCTGCCTTCTCCAGTTTGAGTTAAATTAAGTTCAATTCTCTGATGCCAAGCTGGAGAATTTTCGCCCAACTTACATCCATAAACTTCAACATTCTTAATTGATTTAACTCCCAGACTAATCATTCCTTTACGAAGAAAAGCTACCAATGCTTCCTTGTTTGGTACTTGGCTTGATTCAAGCAATACAAACAAGCACTCTTTTCTTTTTTTTACTTTAGCTCTGATACTTTTGGATTGGAGAGAACGGTTAATTAATACTGCGATTGCTTGGGGATTACCTTGCTTAGCTAATCCCAGAATATCCTGTTGGTTCATGTAGGCATCTTCTAGCTTCCCTGCTAACTCCGACGTGAATTGCCAAAAGTCCCCAGTGTCAAAAGCAACTATCCAACTCGCTTCTACCGTAAGCTCTGATTGCCCATCTGTTTGCTCTTTCACTCCCACTCGAATCTTCGCCAGTTTAATCGAAATATCACCTAGAACAGAACCGCGAGTAAAATATGCACGTCCATTCTTCTTACCAATAGGTTGAAACCCTTGAGATGCAAGTATTTTTTCTAGATTTTTGGCATTAAGTTTCAACGAAATTAACTTCTTGTACTTGGGAAATACAGTGAAGCTGGGTTTGTTTTTACCAAGCGGGCGATATGGGATGAGCTTGTAAATGACAGTAAGCCCCACCAGCAAGACAACAAATATTGCAATCTTATTCCACCAACTCATGAGTTATCTCCGACAACTAGCAACATCAACACAATGTTCCTTAAAAATTATTCTAAAAGTTTTTTGACTATCTAGCCACTTGCGAGAATTGTTATCATATAGGCTCTCTCGCATTTTGGCGATAATTTATCAGTGAAATCTAAAGAATTGCTTTTGGATTGCCTTGCTTCGTATCTTGTAGGGTGCGTTAACGTTCGCGCAGTGTTCCAGAAAGGTAGTGTAACGCACCATCTAATGTTCATTAGGTATTGCTCCTAAATCATCTCGCAGCTGTTGAGATTTTCGACAATACTCACCCTTCCACTTGGCTTAAAATATGATGCCTGCTAGTTTTGTGGTGATTTAATATAGACTTAGCGATCGCAATTTTATCTATATGACTTCGCACTCTCATAAGCAAGTAGCTATTATCCGTACAGAAAGAGGGCTAACGATTTCAGGAACCCGCATCACTTTGTACGACGTTATGGATTATCTGACAGAGCAATATCCACCAAAGTTCATCCGTGCCATGCTCAGCCTGACAGATGAACAGGTGAAGGCTGCACTATCCTACATTGAAGCTCATCGTACCGAGGTTGAAGCAGAATACCAAACTGTTCTTAAAGACACCGAAGAATTGCGGCAGTATTACGACAAGCAAAATAGTGAGCTCATTGCTTACATTGCGGCAAAACCTCCAAAACCTGGTACAGAAGCGATTCGGGCAAAGCTTAGAGCAGAACGAGCTAAACTTGAATCACCAGTATGAACATTTTGGTTGATCATAATTTACGTGGACATTCTGTAGTCCTTGCAGGTAGTCTTACTGCAAGTGGCTGGCTTGACTTAATTTCGATTCGCTTTGTTCTGTTTGAAGAGGTTGGATTAGAAATCAATAGCGATGATCGTGTTGTTTGGCGTTGTGCTCAAGCTAACGAGATGATTTTGCTGACTGCTAATCGAAGCATGAAAGGAAAAGACTCTTTGGAACAAGTGATGCGCGAGGAGAATACTCAAACATCTTTGCCTGTTATCACTATAGGAAATATAGACCGGTTATTGGCTGAACCAGAATATCGAGCTCGTTGTGTTAATCGCTTGGTTGATATTGTTGTTGATATTGAAGACTATCGAGGTGCAAGGCGAATTTTTATTCCTTGACTTTGGCAACAGTAATAATCTAAAGTCCCTTTAAGCTATTTCTAATCTAGAAACCTTAATTAATAGTATTGTTGGTATATAACAACCGCCAGGAAGGTTAGGACAACGCCAAAAGCTGAAACCTTTACCTGTCAATCTCTTCCCTTGGAGCCTTCTGCCTTGGAGCCTTCTGCCCTCTGCCTTTTGCTATAAAATCCCGATTTTTCTCAACCTAACACCGACAGCATGACTCCAGTTCAACACCAACCATTGATTGAAACTAAGCATCTGAGCTTGCACTACGGGAAGAAAACTGTTTTTTGTAATGTAAATTTGCCCATTAATGCTGGTTGCATTACCGCACTAGTAGGTCCTTCTGGTTGCGGTAAGACAAGTTTTCTGAGTTGTCTCAACCGGTTGACAGATTTGATTCCCCGTTGTCGAGTTTCCGGAAGTATCCGCTTCGGTTCCCTGGATATACTGGACTCCCAGATTAATGCGATA
>JAAHHL010001299.1 GCA_010672185.1 Caldora sp. SIO3E6
GGCCAATCACCGCGCGAATGCGGCTTGCGTAAGGGCGCCCCAGTGCCATGCGATCTTGAGCTTTACGCATCTTACTCGCCGCAACCATTTCCATGGCCGAGGTTGGGAGCGCTTCAACCTCCGCTGCGCCGCCCAATCTTTCCCAGTTGTAGTATCAACATTAACATGTTCCCTTATTATTCATTTTCTTGCTAATTCTCTATTTCTTCTTTGAGTTAAGGTCTAATGCCCTACTCAACAGATTATTTACAGGTATCGGCAATCTGCCGAATGTGAGAACTTTCAACAACATCCGGTGATGATAGAATAGACCATGAATTTGATTGCTCAGGCGCTCATAAACTCTACTGAAACTGAGAAAATCATTCAAAGCCCAATGCTGCTAAGGGACTAGTACGAGTTTGGGCTTTGGGACGATGATTGGAGAAGGCGAAAAAACGACATAAATTGATGGCACAAGCGGTAGCAACATTATGTAAATGGGTTTTTGCTAGTCCCCAATATCGTGTTCTTCGTAAATCAAATCGACGCACGGCTTGGGAAATAGTACCTTCAATTCCGGTTCGAGAGGCATAGTGCTGTTGAAAATAAGAGAGAAAGTTGTTCGATACGACGTGCAGTAAGAGCTTCGTATTCATCTTTTGGCCTGAGCTTCAATGTTCTGGCTGCTCGAGTTGAGGAAGTACAATTATTCCTAACACTACAAGCACCACAAGTATGGCGGTCAAAGACAACCTTAATTAAGGGATTTCCATTACTGTCACGAGCGTCTCCCCATAATCTACTTAAATGTCCTTGAGGGCATCGAACAACTTGCTGCTCCCAGTCAATAGCAAAAGTAGAAGCATCAAAACCGGTAGTGGACTTAGCTTGCCAGCTGGTATCAACTGCCACTGGACCAATGAGAGACACTTGATAAAGCTGTTTACTTTCAACCAACTCATAGGAATCAACATAGGCAGCATCAACTAGATGCTCCTTGGGGAGAAGGTTTTTGTCAGCTAACTTTTGATGAATAGTTGCTGTTACTTCCCCATCAGGAGTCGTAGCGGGTGTTGTTTCTACATGAGTAATCACATTAGGAGTTTGCTTGTCACAAGTTTCGGTAAAATGTACTTTATATCCTGTCCAATTACTACCTCTTTTACTGCTATTTCTCGCCTCGATATCATAAGGAGATTCAATACAAATTGAATTCGGTGGCAGACCAGTATCTTTTGGTGTTCGCCACACCAACTTATTATCTCTGAATGTATACTGTTGTATCCACACTAACCTGAGTATTTCTACACTCCATAAATTTCTCAATCCTAATTCTTCATCACTACTCTCCCAAACCTGTTTTAACAAATAATGACCATCTAAACCGATTTGCTGCGCCATTTGTTCACGTTCATTTTTCTTTTTTGGTAAGCGGTAATCATCCACACGCCAACGATAACGTTTATACCAATCCTCACTGATTCTTTGTTTCAGCCATTCTGGAGCTACTACGGCAATTTCGTTCAGGGCGGCTCTTAGGGTTTCTCCGACTAACTCCAGACGATTTACTTGCCTTACTGCCGCTATCATTTGTGTCGAGTCTGTACGTTGCTTCCCTCTATTTTTTATCAGTTTTTTTTCCGAGAAGCGCAACAGCATTAAATCTAACAGTTTATTCGTTGAACCCTGTTGACATAATCGACTCCGAAACTCACTCAACACACTTGAGTCAAATCCTGAATTTCTGATCTCTAAACCAAGTAAGTATTTCCAATCAATTCTACTGCGCACTGCATCTGCTGCTTGAGTATCACTTAGTCCCTCGGCTCTCTTGCATGATGGTTATTAAGGCTAGCTTTGCTGGTGATAGAGCTGATTTTCCACACCTAGCTGGGAATAACTCCTTAAAATCGCTATCAGAATAGATTGCTCCTAATTCATCATACATTTTCAGATAAACGTTGCCCTTCGGAAAGGATGCATGGGCGATTTCTGCCGTTTCTTGAGGAACTTCCCAATATTCTTGTGGATGCAGTGTCATACCTTGAAGATAACTCGCGTGCTCTATTCCAATGTATCTTCAAGGTTATGTACGGTATTTGTAATGAGGGGTCATACCCCCCATTCGCCAGCGGTATCCTCTTAGGGGAGGGGCTTTCCGGCTCCCCCTTCCCTTGCAGGGAAGGGGGTTGGGGGGTTAGGTCAACAATTGTTGGACAAAGTGCGAAAAGCCCTATCAATTCAGCAATTGAGCAAGGTAGGAGGGTTTCACCCCTTCTTAATTCGCCAACAGTATCTTTAAACTCTGGGCTAATAGCTAAAGTCCACTTAAGTGGACTGAAGATTTTTGGGAAGGTTGAGTCATCTTTAGATGACTTGAGCTATTAGCAAGGAACTTAAGTTCCTTGTGGGGCATGGGTTTTA
>JAAHHL010000013.1 GCA_010672185.1 Caldora sp. SIO3E6
GACACAGCTAAAATGGTGATTTAGAGACAAGGGGGACAAGGGGGACAAGGGGGACAAGGGAGATAGGGAGATAGGGGAAAAATCTAGATTTATAGGCATTATAACCGATATGATAAGTTCTCCTTGTATCTTACTTATTACTTATTACTTATTACTTATTACTTCAAAACCCGTTTCTAACCCACTATTTTAGGTGTGTCACGCCACTAGTGGCGCGACACAGCTAAAATGGTAGTTTAGATTTTCGGTAGTGCGTTCGCGTAGCGTGTGCGTAGCACAAACATCTTGCTCGCGCTTAGGAATATAAAAAGCGAGCAAGATGCTCGCACTACTCTATTCCACATTGTTAAGTGTGTCACACCACTAAAAGGGGTTAGGGGTGAGTTAATGCACATACACCGATAGCGCGATCGCATCTCCTCTCTTTCTTCAAGTTTATTCTTCTGAGGTTAAAGCTGCCTCTGGTGGAGTGATTTCCTCTACCGAGGTGGGAGATTCACTAGTCTCGACTACCTCTTCTGCTAATACTAATGAATCTTTTGGCTCTTCAGAAACAGTTTCCGGTAAGGGAGCCTCCTCTTCTGAAATTGTCTCTGACTCTGGTGAAGCAATTTCCTCTACTGAGGTTGGAGGTTCGCTAGAGATAATCGACTCTTCTGATACTTGCATTTCTTCCAATTCCTCAGTAAGAAGTTCGCTAGAGATAACCGACTCCTCTGGTACTGGCATTTCCTCCAATTCCTCAGGAATAACTACAGCTTCTGGCAAGGGAGCTTCCTCTTCAGAAGTTACTGCTGGTTCTGGTGGAGCGATTTCCTCTACTGAGGTTGGGGGTTCACTAGAGATAACTGAATCTTCTAGTACTGTTATTTCCTCCAATTCCTTAGGAATAACTACAGCTTCCGGTAAGGGAGCTTCCTCTTCTAATGTGATAGCTGGCTCTAGGGGAATAAATTCTTCTACTACAGTGGGAGCTTCACTGGGGATAACTGCATCCTCCGATACCGGTATTTCCTCCAATTCCTCAGGAATAACTACAGGTTCCGGTAAGGGAGCTTCCTCTTCAGAAGTTACTGCTGGCTCTAGGGGAATAAATTCTTCTACTACAGTAGGAGCTTCACTGGGGATAACTGCATCCTCCGGTACTGGTGTTTCCTCCAATTCTTCAGGCACAACAGGTGCGGGTTGCTGATTCTCACGCTTCACCAATTTGAGGACGCGCTCAAAGAAACTACCAAATATGTTCTTTTTAGGTTCTGATTCTTCTACTGATGCTGGAGATTCATCGGGAATTACTGATTGCTCTAACTCTGATGTCTCCTCTGATAGTTCAGGAGTAACAGATGTGTCTTCTGCCTCTTCTGGAACAATGGATGTCTCCTCTGATAGTTCAGGAGGAACAGATGCTTCTTCTGCCTCTTCTGGAACAATGGATGTCTCTTCTAGTGCTTCAGGAGCAACAGATGTGTCTTCTTCCTCTGGAACAATAGATGCCTCTTCTGGTAATTCCGGAACAGTAAATGCTTCTTCCTCTGGAACCACAGTTGGCTCAGGAGAAGGCTCCTCCACTTCCTCTAGTTCTTCAGGTAACTGTGTGGCAGCTGGCTGCTCTATGGTTTGGTAATTTGGTTCTATTATGCTACGAGCTACCTCTAGCTCTAGTTCACCACGTACTAGCTGAGAAAGAGTATCTTGCCCCTCGGGTTCATAGCTAATTAGCCGAACTGTATCATTGAAAACATTTTTGACAGGATTTCCTTGTTCATCTAGAAATTCCAAATGCACCCAGTTTTTGCCCGGTTTAAATCCTTCAAGATAAAAAGGTTGCCAGTCATCAAGAACAAAGCTTTGACCATTTACTGTGACCCGAATTCGCCAATCAACAATCTCATCCTCAGAGTTTTCTGCCGCAACTAAGTGAAGTGGAGCATTAGTTAGGTAGAAATCCAGCATAATTGGTTCAGCTCCATAACTACCTTGAGGATGATTGTAAGTAAGTATTGGTAAGGCTGGATCTGGATTGTTATCAGTAGTTTTGGTAAAGAGGTGAAAGGTCGTTTGGGCGTAAGCACCTTCATTCTTAAAGCTCTCATGCCAAGGACGAGAGGCAAATACTCTGAGAGTGTGGGTCCCAGGGGATAAATTTTCCAAAACTAGAGGTTTATCTAACTCATAAACCTCCCTATGAATCTGATTATCTAAGAGCACATGCAAGTGGAGGCCCAAACCCAACTCTGGATCTTGGAAAATTGGTAAATCCTGAACCTGGAATTCCACCTTTACAGTATTATCCTGGAGAACTTCATCAGCTGTGGGGCTAACAATTGCCACTTGAGGTTGGTATGCATCCAGGCTCTGATTCAGCTGTTGAATAACTGGGGGTGGTGCTACCTCCGAGAGTTGTTCTGTCCTTGGAGTAGGGAATGCCACCTCGGTACTAGGTGCCTGGGATATCTCAATACGATCTTCTCCACATCCCACCAAACTCAAAGCCAAAATTGTTGCCACTAGCAAAGAAAAAAGTCTTCTCACAATTATCCTCCGGTGATTGTCGCCCAAAACTCCACCTCCTTTTGCTACCGCATTTTATCCTAAGTAGAGCTGTGTTTATCAGAACTACATAGAAGAAGCAATCTTGCCGTATTTTGCATCCTCAACTAATTATTTAGGTGTTAACACCTAGGAGCATTCCTTAATGTATTCCAATTCTGAGCATAGACTCTCATCTATATTGCATTTTGTAACATTTACTAGAATTACTATTGACTTTTTTTCTGTAAGCTTTCGTATTCAAAGCCAAGTTAGATCTTAATTTGCCCAAATTTGAATTATTGTTAACTGCGGCTCTAGACTGTCCAAGGCAAGACCTATCATCTACAGAAGAAGATATTCCCTTTAATTATTCAAACAAATTTGGGTATATTCTTTCCCAAGGGAAGCATTTTCGTGGTACTTTCCTCCCTATAAAGTAAAGATTCAACTCCCCTTGGGTATTTCTCAATCCTTGTCTAGAGAGGAGATTCCTTATGACAATCAGCCCTCCTGAGCGAGAGGCGAAATCTAGGGTGGATAAAGATCCGGTACCAGCTTCCTTCGAGAAGTGGGGTAAGCCCGGTCACTTTTCCCGTACCCTAGCAAGAGGTCCAAAAACTACAACTTGGATTTGGGACCTCCACGCTGACGCTCACGATTTCGATAGTCATACCAGTGACTTACAAGATATATCTCGGAAAATATTTAGCGCTCACTTCGGTCACTTAGCCGTTGTGTTCGTCTGGCTGAGCGGTATGTATTTTCATGGCGCTCGCTTTTCTAACTACGAGGCTTGGCTGAGCGATCCGCTCAGTATTAAACCAAGTGCTCAAGTTGTTTGGCCAGTTGTTGGTCAAGGTATTTTGAATGGCGATGTCGGTGGCGGCTTCCACGGCATCCAAATCACCTCAGGTTTATTCCAGCTTTGGCGTGCTTCTGGGATTACCAATAGCACCCAGCTGTACGCAACAGCGATTGGTGGTTTGGTAATGGCCGCTCTGATGCTATTTGCAGGTTGGTTCCACTATCACAAGCGGGCTCCCAAACTGGAATGGTTCCAGAGTGTGGAGTCCATGATGAACCACCATTTAGCAGTGTTGTTAGGTTGTGGCTGTTTGAGCTGGGCTGGTCACCAGATCCACGTTTCTCTGCCCATCAACAAACTGTTGGATGCTGGAGTGGCACCAAGTGACATTCCCTTGCCTCATGAGTTGCTCTTCGACACCGCTAAGATGGCAGAGCTGTATCCCAGTTTTGCTGAAGGGCTTAAGCCGTTCTTCACCTTGAACTGGGGCGTCTATGCTGACTTCCTGACCTTCAAGGGTGGTTTGAACCCAGTAACTGGTGGCTTGTGGTTGTCTGATACTGCTCACCATCACTTAGCACTAGCAGTTCTGTTTATTGTTGCAGGTCACATGTACCGTAACACCTACGGTATTGGCCACAGCATGAAGGAAATCCTAGAAGCTCATAAAGGTCCCTTCACTGGCGAAGGACATAAAGGTCTCTATGAAATCCTGACAACTTCTTGGCATGCGCAACTATCAGTCAACTTGGCTGTACTAGGTTCCATCACCATTGTTGTGGCTCATCATATGTATGCGATGCCTCCATATCCATACATTGCCACCGACTATGCTACTCAGTTGTGCTTGTTTACCCACCATATGTGGATTGGAGCCTTCTGTATTGTGGGTGCTGCTGCCCACGCAGCGATCTTTATGGTGCGGGACTATGACCCGGCGCAGAATGTTAACAACCTGCTAGACCGAGTTATCCGTCACCGGGATGCGATCATCTCTCACCTAAACTGGGTATGTATTTTCCTCGGCTTCCATAGCTTTGGTCTATATATCCATAACGATACAATGAGAGCTTTGGGTCGTCCCGAAGATATGTTCTCGGATACGGCGATTAGTCTACAACCAATATTCGCTCAGTGGTTACAAAATCTTCACACCCTAGCTCCGGGAGGAACTGCTCCCAATGCACTAGCTACAGCTAGCTACGCCTTCGGTGGTGATGTTGTGGCTGTGGGTGGCAAAGTGGCAATGATGCCCATCACCCTGGGTACGGCGGACTTTATGGTACACCATGTCCATGCCTTTACCATCCATGTCACTGCCTTGATTCTGCTCAAAGGCGTGCTGTACGCTCGGAACTCTCGCTTGATTCCAGATAAATCCCAACTAGGCTTCCGCTTCCCCTGTGATGGTCCAGGTCGTGGTGGTACCTGCCAGGTATCTGCTTGGGATCATGTATTCCTCGGTCTGTTCTGGATGTATAACTGCATCTCAGTTGTAATTTTCCACTTTAGCTGGAAGATGCAATCTGATGTTTGGGGAACAGTAGATCCAGACGGTTCAATATACACCCTTGCTGGCGGTAACTTTGCCGACAGTGCCATTACCATTAATGGTTGGTTACGTGACTTTTTGTGGGCACAAGCTTCCCAGGTAATCACCTCCTATGGATCTGCTTTGTCCGCTTACGGCATAATGTTCCTAGCCGGTCACTTCATTTTTGCCTTCAGCTTGATGTTCCTATTCAGTGGTCGCGGCTACTGGCAAGAACTGATCGAGTCAATTGTTTGGGCACATAACAAGTTGAAAGTTGCTCCAAGCATTCAACCTCGCGCTCTGAGCATTACTCAGGGGCGGGCTGTGGGGGTAGCCCACTACCTCCTGGGAGGAATCGTCACTACTTGGGCGTTCTTCCATGCGCGAATCCTCTTCTTTGGCTAACGATTAAATTCGGTAGTCAAATCCCAAGTGGGACACAGTAACAGTGTCTTACCTGTCGAAACCTAAAACGACCTGGAACATCTGTTCCAGGGAGTTACTCAGAGAGAAAATGAGCAGCTGTGATGGCGTAAGTCTCATATCTTTGCGAGGAGAATTTTCTAAAAAAAATGGCAACAAAATTTCCCAAATTTAGCCAGGACCTCGCTCAAGATCCGACAACACGTCGAATCTGGTACGGGATTGCTACGGCTCACGATTTTGAATCTCACGATGGCATGACCGAGGAGAATCTTTACCAAAAGATTTTCGCCTCTCACTTCGGCCACCTCGCGATTATTTTCTTGTGGACCTCTGGCACCCTGTTCCACGTAGCCTGGCAAGGTAACTTTGAACAGTGGATTCAAGATCCTCTAAATGTTAGTCCCATCGCCCATGCGATTTGGGATCCTCACTTTGGTCAACCAGCAATAGATGCTTTCACCCAAGGGGGAGCTTCTGGCCCAGTCAACATTGCTTACTCCGGGGTTTACCAGTGGTTCTACACCATTGGCATGAGAAGCAACAACGAACTGCACGGTGGTGCGATGTTCCTCTTGTTGTTGTCTGCAATCTTCCTGTTTGCGGGTTGGTTACACTTGCAGCCGAAGTTCCGTCCTAGCTTGTCCTGGTTTAAGAATGCTGAATCTCGCCTGAACCACCACTTGGCTGGTTTATTTGGAGTCAGCTCTTTGGCATGGACTGGACACCTAGTTCACGTCGCTATCCCCGAATCTCGCGGACAGCACGTAGGCTGGGATAACTTCCTGTCCACTCCACCCCACCCAGCAGGTTTGGCACCGTTCTTCACAGGAAACTGGGGTGTTTATGCCCAGAACCCAGATACAGCAGGTCATATCTTCAGTACTTCTGAAGGAGCTGGTACAGCAATTCTGACCTTCTTGGGTGGCTTCCATCCCCAGACTGAGTCCTTGTGGTTAACTGATATTGCTCATCACCACCTGGCGATCGCGGTGATCTTCATCATTGCTGGTCATATGTACCGGACTAACTTCGGTATTGGTCACAGCATTCAGGATATTCTTAGTGCTCATAAGCCACCTAGTGGCAAGTTGGGTGACGGCCATAAGGGTCTGTACGATACCGTTAACAACTCTCTCCACTTCCAACTGGGATTGGCACTAGCTTGCCTTGGGGTTGTTACTTCCTTAGTGGCTCAGCATATGTATGCCATGCCACCTTACGCCTTCTTGGCGCAAGACCAAACCACGATGGCGGCACTGTACACTCATCATCAATACATTGCTGGTTTCTTGATGGTGGGAGCATTTGCCCACGGAGCCATTTTCTTTGTACGGGATTATGATCCAGAGGCCAACAAGAACAATGTGTTGGCTCGGATGTTAGAACATAAAGAAGCTCTGATCTCTCACCTGAGCTGGGTAAGTCTCTTCTTGGGCTTCCACACTCTGAGTCTTTATGTTCACAACGATGTAGTGGTTGCCTTTGGCACCCCTGAGAAGCAAATCCTGATTGAACCTGTATTTGCTCAGTGGATTCAAGCCGCTCACGGGAAACTACTGTACGGCTTTGATACCCTGCTCTCCAATTCCGATAGCCTTGCTTCTGGTAGTGGCGATCTCTCACCTGAGCTGGGTAAGTCTCTTCTTGGGCTTCCACACTCTGAGTCTTTATGTTCACAACGATGTAGTGGTTGCCTTTGGTACCCCTGAGAAGCAAATCCTGATTGAACCTGTATTTGCTCAGTGGATTCAAGCCGCTCACGGGAAACTACTGTACGGCTTTGATACCCTGCTCTCCAATTCCGATAGCCTTGCTTCTGGTAGTGGCGCTGCTTACCTACCTGGCTGGCTGGATGCGATTAACAGTGGATCTAACTCTCTGTTCTTGACCATTGGTCCTGGCGATTTCCTGGTACACCATGCGATCGCCCTAGGTCTGCATACCACTGCCCTGATTTTGATTAAAGGCGCATTGGATGCCCGTGGTTCCAAGCTAATGCCCGACAAGAAAGACTTCGGTTATGCCTTCCCCTGTGATGGTCCTGGACGTGGCGGTACTTGTGATATCTCTGCTTGGGATGCCATGTACTTAGCTGTCTTCTGGATGCTCAATACCTTAGGTTGGCTGACCTTCTACTGGCATTGGAAGCACTTAGGAGTCTGGCAAGGCAACCTTGCTCAGTTTAATGAGAATTCCACGTACCTTATGGGTTGGTTCCGGGACTACCTCTGGGCAAACTCTGCTCAGTTGATTAACGGTTACAATCCCTACGGTACAAATAACCTGTCAGTCTGGGCTTGGATGTTCCTGTTTGGACACCTAGTTTGGGCAACTGGTTTCATGTTCTTGATCTCTTGGCGGGGTTACTGGCAAGAGCTGATCGAAACTTTGGTTTGGGCACATGAGCGTACTCCTCTAGCTAACTTGATTCGCTGGAAGGACAAGCCGGTTGCTCTGTCCATCGTTCAAGCCCGTTTAGTTGGTCTAACCCACTTCGCTGTTGGCTACATCCTAACCTACGCGGCCTTCCTGATTGCCTCAACTTCTGGTATATACGGCTGATAAAATTAGCTAAAAACTAGCATTGTAGGTAAAACAGAATCCCCTACCAATCGGTGGGGGATTTTTAATCGATATACCCGCTATGCCCACATTGTAGAGACGTTTCATGAAACGTCCCAGAGCAAGATTTCACGGTTTGCTCAAAACGGCTCTATTGTAACCGGATTTAGTATGACACCAGCACCAGTAGCTTTCCACAAAAAAATACCCCACCTTTGAGTGGGGTATTTTCTGTAACTAGATTTGATATTGTGCCTAGTACTAGATTGGGAATTCAATTAGGCTTCACTTTCAACATAGAGAAAGAAAAGACCCATTACCACAGCAAGCGCAATGGGCAAAAAACCAACTAGCATAGGGATCAAGAATGAAGCAGCGTATGTGCCTGTCATATCCTATTTTCCTATTTTTAATTACAACACTAACAAAATGGATATTACTGCGAATTCTGCCCCAGTTTGTCAGTTATAAAGATTCTTAACAAAAAGAGAGTTGAAAATACCCTGCTGAGCAAAGCCTGCTGTTTCAAGTAAGTCCGATGGTTTGGGAAGCTTATCTTGTTTGAAGGAACTAACTCTAAAATTTTGTCATTTACTAAGAAAGCTGGATTAGAGCACGATATATCATATAATTCCTTACTATGGTCACATATAAAAGCTGCCTAACTTAGGAAGGCTGATGCAGCAAAAAAGCCCTTAAAAGTGCCTTGATGTCACCGCCGCACTTTAAGTGTTAAACCTACTGTGTGCTCCACAGTAATTTATGCTTGAGGAGTGTCTTGAAAGAGATAGGTATGCTCTACAAGACGGGAAGTGACTAACCGCAAGCTCAGCCTAAGAATCACATCCTCTTTTCGAGGTGTGAATATCCCACTAAGGTTACTCAGCGAGTTTGTACAATTTTAGAGGAAGACAAATTCATATGGCAATTGACGTGGTTGAACATGGTGGAGATCCCCAAGTTGGGAATCTCGCCACTCCGATTAATGCTTCAGGTTTCACAAAAGCTTTCATCAATGGCTTACCTGCCTACCGCCCGGGACTATCAGCTCATCGTCGGGGTTTAGAAGTTGGCATGGCTCATGGCTATTTTCTGTATGGCCCCTTTGCTCTGCTTGGTCCGCTGCGGCACACAGATATAGCTACCACTGCTGGTTTGCTAGCAGCAGTTGGTTTGGTTTCGATTCTTACTATCGCTTTGTCTATTTACGGTGCAACTGGCTCCGGCAAACCGATAGCAACAGTTACTACACCTAATCCTCCTGAAGACTTAGGGTCAAAAGAAGGTTGGAGTGAATTTGCCAGTGGCTTCTTAATCGGTGGTTGTGGTGGGGCATTTTTTGCCTATTTCCTCTGCCAGACACCTCATCTAGAACCATTGCAAAAGATCGCCGGTGGTGTGTGGTCATCCTAACTCCGATAGTTTAAGTCATTAGTCCTTTGTTATTATTCATTAGTACAAAGGACTAAAATTTATTGACGATGAAGTTTATTGTATGACCGAAGATTTT
>JAAHHL010000130.1 GCA_010672185.1 Caldora sp. SIO3E6
ACCCATAGCTACTTATTTTAACAGCTACGAGGAGCGAGAAAGAAAGTCTGGCGGCACTCGCACCTCATTCCTTACTGATTAGTCTCCTGACTTTCGGCGAGTGCCCCCAGACTTTTTGAGAAGGTTCTTTGGTATAGGAAATTCAGAAGCTCGCGGGCGCGACAAAGTAATTGTAACTTTGATTACATATTTTGACAAGTACCATTGGGCATATTTTTAAAACCCAAGTAGGCTCATCTACCTTAAGAAGGAACTTAAAGCTAGATTTAAAAAAGTTAACATTAATGAGAGGTCATAACAGAATAAAGTTACAAAACTTTACATTCGAGTTACTGGTAGCAGTGAATTACCTCTAGTGGGAGATGTAAAATTAAACTTTATTAGGTAAATATGCCAAAAGTTACAACTCTTAAGTGTTAATTACTAAATTTACTTGAGTATGAAATCTCCCCTCGCTGCCTCCCCTGCCCAAGCCCGCCAAACGAGAGAACAATTTGCCAATAGTGAAGATTACCTTTCCTATGAACTTGGTAAAGCAGTTAAAGAATTGCCCCCCCTCTATATCCGCCTCTTAGCAGCAAGCATTAGCCTGATTTTCCTCAGCGCGATCGCTTGGGCTTATTTTAGTGAAGTAGAGGAAGTAGCCAAGGCACCAGGTAAGATTATCCCCTCAGAAAGGTTAAGACCAGTACGCGCCCTCAGTAACGGTATTATTCAAGAAGTAACAGTAGAAGCTGGGGAAGATGTGAAGTCAGGAGAAATTCTCTTAGTGCGGGATGGCTCCCAATCTCAAGCAGAGGTGAATAAATTAACTGAGTCTGCCCAACTTATTAAAGAAGATATTCGCCGTTTGGAAGCAGAGCGTAGGGGGCAAACTTCTACAGGTGGAGAAGGAAAACTACAAAATCAGCTTTTAACCTCTCGCCTGCAAGAGTTTGAGTTACAGCGCCGTGCAGCAATTGCTGAAGTAGAGATGCAACAAGCCGCACTTCGGCAAGCAGAGGTAGAAGGAGTACGCTTACAAGAGAATTTAAGCAATGCAACCACCAGTCTCCGCAATGCTCAGGTTAATTTAGATAATGCTGGTAGTAATTTACTCAATGCAGAAAAACTAGTGCCAAAAGCAGAGGAAAGCCTCAGTTTAGCTCAGGAAAGGGAAAGGAGTGTAGAAAAATTATTAGAATCTGGTGCGGTGCCACGCCTAGATTACTTGGATGCTCAGGAAAGAGTTGCCAGAGCTGAGGCAGAATTGATTAAGGCTAGGGATGAAGTTACTAAATCCAGAGATAATATCACCAATGCTCAGAATAAAGTTACCGAAGCTCAGGATCGCGTCGCCACTATTGAACAGGAAATAGTTGCCCAAGGAGAGAAAATTGAACAGGCTCAAAAAGCTTATCAAAGGGCTAAAGCTGAAGCTAATCGTCTGCAATCTACTCGCCAAAGTGAAGTTTTGACAGAGCTGAATAGACGCAAAGAAGAACAAACTACTGTAGAAGGCAATTTGCAACAAGCGAAAGAAGAGGAAAAATTACAAACAGTTAAAGCCCCTTTTGCAGGCACTGTTTATGATATTAAAGCAACTCAGGGGCCTGTACAAGCGGGAGAAGATTTACTTTCCATACTTCCTGAAGGAGAAGAATTACTCCTCGAAGTCAAAGTTTTGAATCGGGATATTGGTTTTATTAAACCAGGGCAAAAAACCAAGGTAAAACTAACCACTTTTCCTTTCCAAGAGTTTGGCACTATTGAAGGTGAGGTACTGAAAATTAGTCCCAATTCCACAGTTGATGAAGATTTAGGATTAGTATTTTCCACCACAATTAAACTTAAACAACAATTCCTACAAGTTGGGGATAAGCAAGTGGACTTGGTTCCTGGTATGGCAGCTACCGGAGAAATTGTCACCAGGAAAAAGTCTGTGTTAACCTTCTTGCTTGAACCAGTAACGAGGCGCTTTGGGGAAGCATTTTCCGTTAGATGAACAGTATGGGGAATTGGGAATTGGGAATTGGGAATTGGGAATCGGGAATTGGGAATCGGGAATTGGGAATAGAAATATGGCAGCAGTATTGGAATTGACGATAACATCCGACTGCTCCTTATCGGAATTGACGATAACATGCGATCGCTCCTTATCGGAATTGACGATAACATCCGACTGCTGCTTATCGAAATCTACGATAACAATGATCGCGTTTTTTTTGGTATGTAGGAAAAATGAATAAGCGATCGCCTACGACACTAGCTTGTGCTGATCGCATTATCCAATACTGTGGGAATGTTTGCTATGGGCTAGGTTATCGATTGGGCGGGTTTTGTATCCAGGTTATCGTTAATATGGGGTAACATGTCCCTAAACCCGCCCCTACAGCGATCGCGTTTTTTTTGACTTTCGTGTCACTTGTTGGTATTATTTTACATAAAAAGACCGATTGGTTTTAAACGATGTCAAAAGCTGAAGAAACTAAAAATAGAATTATTCAGCAAGCAGCAAACCTGTTTAACCAGCAAGGCTATGCCGGATCCTCTATGTCCGATATTATGGCAGCAACAGGGTTAAAGAAGGGCGGGATTTACAACCACTTTGCTAGCAAAGATGAGTTAGCGATCGCAGCTTTTGATTTTGCGGCACAGCAGGCGAGTCAGCGTTATCTCTGGGCGCTCAAAGGCAAACGGGGAGCAATTGCTCGTCTCAAGACTATCATCCACACTTTCTCCACTTCTCCCGATGAGTTTTCCATCAAAGGTGGATGTCCTTTACTCAATACTGCTATTGAGAGCGATGATACTCACCCAGTCTTGCGGGAAAAAACACAAACTGCTATGTATCAGTGGCGTAATCTGATTCATCAGATCGTCAAAAAAGGTATAGAAAGGGAGGAAATTCAGCCTAAGGTTGATCCTGATGCCGTGGCCACGATTTTAATTTCCACAATGGAAGGCTCCCTGATGCTGACCAGATTGTATGGCGATCGCATCCATATGCAACGGGCAAAAGAGCATCTTGACCATTATGTTGAGGGTCTGCAAGTATCTTAACTCTATCTAATAACAGGATGAAGAGTGTGGGGAGTGTGGGGAGTGTGGGGAGTGTGGGAGGGGTGGGGAGAAAAGAATTCTGTTACGGTGCGTGAGTCCTAACTTTATGCATTCAGACTATTTTTTATCCCAAAAAAGACCAATCGGTCTTAAAATATCTAACCAGACCAACTCCATTGGAGGCTTGAATGCTGAAGTTTTATCACCATCCCCTTTCACCAATCGCCCGACGGGTTTGGATTGCGCTCCTCGAAAAGGAGATTCCCTTTGAACCAGTTATAGTGAACCCGAAAGAGGGGGAGCAACTCAAGCCAGAATTCTTATCCCTCAATCCGTTTCACCATGTTCCGGTGGTGGTAGATGGAGATCTGCGAATCCTGGAATCTCTGGCAATTTTGGACTATTTGGAAGCAAAGCATCCTTCCCCATCGTTGATGCCTCAAGAACCAACACAGATAGCCAAAATGCGGATGGTACAAATGGTAACAACTAATGAACTGATCACCAAAATACCTGCACTACTTATGGCAAGCAATTCCTCTGAGTTGGATAAGGCAACAGTTCAGCAGATTACAACAGTTCTGGATTTTTTGACTGAACAACTAGGCGACTCTGCCTACTTTGGTGGGGATAATTTATCTTTAGCAGATATTACCGCAGGAACGGCATTAACCCTGCTAGTTCGACTTAGTCTTGAGCTAAAAGAGCATCGAGCGATCGCTGCTTGGCATGAGCGCATTATAGCGCGGGACTCCTGGCAAAAAACAGAACCAGATGAAGATAACTTTAAAATCTGGAAAAAGTGGGTGTCATCGATGCTCAAACGCCGTCAGCAGCAAATGGCACGATCCTGAAAAACTGTAGGGGCGCACCGACGTGCGCCCTCAACGGGTGAGCGAAAAAAGGTGTGGGGAGTGTGGGTAGATGTAGAGACAAGAGATAACTGATGATTTTTTGAACAATGAGGCTATTTTCTCCGAAAACGGGATTGATTCTGGGGGCATTTGTTCTACTCTCTGGACTTACCCTACTCAGTGTCCTAAGACTTCGGGAATCCAGGACTCTTGCATTGTCTGAACCATTGCATCTATAAACCCAGGAATATTGCCCATACGAGTTGCACCATGATTGAAGTAGTTTACACCAACAATAATCCGCAACAGCGTATAGGCAGCAACAATATCCTTCGGTCTCAACCAAGCATGAGATTGATTATCGTTCATCGTTCCAATTCTCCCTGGGAAACCTCTCGTCTAACCCTTACAATTTTCCCTCCTATCTTGCCTCTAGGAAAGTTTTTGAACTCACGGGGTGACAAGGGACTTAAAAAGTAAGCGAGGTGTAGGGTATAGGGTGTAGGGAAGAAAGATGCTTAAAGCAACAATCGGTAGGGACGGTTGAATCAGGTAATAGACGATGGAATCAGGTTGATGAGGCTCTCAATAGCAGCGATGGGACTTTCTTTTTCACCACACCCGGTCACCCCAAACCCCACACCCCGTCTCCTGTTTAGCGCTTTCACCCCCTCAGGGGAAAGAGAGTGTTAAGAGTGGATTCTTCGGGATAATAGCTGTTCTTCCAAGGCAGCAATGCGGTTGTAAGCTGCTGTTAGTTGTGCGGTTAGGCGTTGGACTTGAAGCTCAGCAGATAAACTACTCTCGCTATTTTGTTGATAACTGCTGGAGTGGGTGTTGCCATCCATCAGAACATCTTTATGCTCCATCACCGACTCCAACAGAGTAGGACTTCGAGGAATTACCCCTCTCCCTCTAAAGTGGGAATCTACCTCCGAGGAATTAGCTCCATCAACAGGTGTTTCTCTGATTTGGGACAAAAATTCTGATACATTCTGGCTAAGCTGATCGATCATTTGGTAGAGCACATCAACTTTATGAGTAAGAGTGATGATTTGTTCTTCAACTGAATCCATGAGAGTCCCTACATACAGATAAATTTGTCCTCATGTTTTATGCTAGTAGCTTTAAGGCCAAATTTGTGCAAAGTGAGCACTCATTTAACTATGATTTAACTATTCACCCAAAATGTAAATTTAACAACAGATTAATGTTCCCCTTTATCCAGATCAAGCTAATTCCTCCTGTACCCAAGGTAAATGTAGGTTATTTGACAAAAAAGCTTGATTGTCATGAAAATCTCTCTTTTTCCCTTATTAGTTCCAATTACCGGTTCCTATGCTCAAGCGACGCTCTTTTCTCTTAGGTGCTGGCTCCCTAGCTCTCGGTCAGTTGATGGTTGGGTGTAACTCTCAGCAACAAGAATCCTTGAAACTACAACTTTTACAAGGCTCAATTCCAGCTCAACTCAAAGGTAAATTTCGTCGGCAATTGAAGCAAGCTGCTAATCTCAATTTTGCTCCAGAAAATCAGTTACAAAATATACTAAAAGACTTACAAATCTGGAAAGAGCAAACCAAAACCCAAGAAGAATCTACCCAGGAGCAATCACCCTTTGATTTTGTGGGAGATTTACTCAATTTCATCACTAGACGTAGCAAGTCACAATTGGCAGATTTAGTCACCTTAGGAGATTTTTGGTTAACAGAAGCGATTAAAGAGGAGTTGATTCAACCACTGCCAGTAGAAGAACTTGCAGGATGGCAACGACTACCCCCACGTTGGCAAAAGTTGGTAAGGCGCAATCAAGCAGGTGAACTAGATCAAACAGGAAAAGTCTGGGGGGCTCCCTACCGCTGGGGTTCCACCATTATTGCCTATCGTCGTGATAAATTTGAGCCATTGGGTTGGACACCCAGAGATTGGCAGGATTTGTGGCGAGAGGAATTACGCGATCGCATTTCTTTGTTAGACCAACCGCGAGAAGTCATTGGTTTGACCCTGAAAAAATTGGGTGAATCTTACAATACCACCGATTTGAGGGCAGTGCCCAGCCTGGAAGAAGAGCTACTAGCACTCAATCAACAAGTTAAGTTCTATAGCTCGGAACATTATATCCAACCCCTAATTTTAGGAGATATTTGGCTAGCAGTTGGTTGGTCTCATGATATTATGCCCCTTGTCGAGCGCGATCGCCAAATTAGGGCAGTAGTGCCTCTCTCAGGAACTGCTCTCTGGACAGATTTATGGGTAAAACCCACAACTACGGAAAGCTTGAGTAGTTTAGCACAGCAGTGGATTGATTTTTGCTGGCAGTTCGAGCCAGCGGAGGCAATTTCTTTGTTAACCAACGCCACTTCACCGATCCTGACTACTGTTGCGCCCAATAAACTACCAAAAACTCTGGTGGATAATCCCTTACGTCTACCAAATTCGGCAATTCTCAACAACAGCGAGTTTCTTAACTTCCTACCGGAGTCTACTTTTGAACAGTACCAAAGTTTATGGGAAGAAATGCGTAGGGGGTAGTAGGTGTTAGGTGTTAGGTTTAGCTGAGATCGAGGCACTATTCTCGGTAACCCGCAAGGGGTTGAACAAGGGGTTTAAGGGTTGAACAAGGGGTTTAAGGGTTGAACAAGGGGTTTAAGGGTTGAACAAGGGGTTTAAGGGTTGAACAAGGGGTTTAAACCCCTTGTTGCTCATAGATTTGTCTAAAGACGACAACTTTTTGACTTTGAAGACATTTTCAGGTGAGGCAAGTTAACAAGGGGCTGCCATCCCCTTGTCCTAATCGCTTTGGCGGTTGCTATACAACCTGTGATGCTTTTCCTTTGCACTTATTTGATACCATAAACAATTACGAGCTTTGGCCAAAGAATCAATCCCACTGAAACCTCAGATTAACTTTGCTATTAGGAGACCTCACTGACTACCCCTACCCCAGTAATCGACGAGTCATTATGGGGACTCGTGGTGCTGTAGCGACAAGTCAACCGTTGGCAACTATGGCGGGAATGGAGATGTTATGGGCAGGGGGAAACGCGGTAGATGCGGCAGTAGCGATGGCGATCGCTCTTACTGTCGTTGAACCCATTGCTAACGGTATTGGTTCCGATGCTTTTGCCCTTGTCTGGGATGGGCAACTACATGGTTTAAATGCTTCCGGTAAAAGTCCCCAAAGTCTCACCATAGAAGAGTTTGCTGGGTTCAAAACCGTGCCACCAAACGACTGGCGTGCTGTTACTGTACCAGGAGCCGTCTCTGGATGGCAGGCTTTGTGGCAGCGTTGGGGAAGTTTGCCTTTTGAGCAGTTATTCGTACCAGCGATTCGATATGCGGAGCAAGGTTTCCCTGTCTCACCCCTAACCTCCCTGGCTTGGCAGCAAGCAGAACAAGTTTTCCTGCCTTTGCAAGGTGCGGAGTTTGCCCCCTTTCAGCAAGTGTTTTTCCCCAATCAGAGAGCACCATTACCTGGAGAAATTTGGCATTCCCCAGCTCATGCTGCAACACTGCGAGAAATCGCCGCTACTGGTGGTGAAAGCTTTTACCGAGGAAAACTAGCTCAAAGGATAGTTGATTTTGCGGCGAGTACTGGGGGCTATTTGAGTGCTAGTGATTTGGCTCTCCATCAAGCCGACTGGGTAACACCAATCTCTACTAACTACCGAGGAGTTACGGTTTGGGAAATACCACCCAATACTCAAGGCATTGCTACTTTAATTGCTTTAAATATTCTCTCTGGCTTTGATTTGTCTCAACAGGGGCGGGAATCGGCTCAAAGTTACCATTGGCAAATTGAAGCAATGAAACTTGCTTGTGCTGATTTACACAAATATGTCGCTGATGAGCGTTTTCTGCAAGTACCCCCGTCTCAGTTGCTGTCTCTAGATTATGCCGCTTCTCGTCGCTCTTTAATTGGGGAAAAAGCGATCGCAAATGCAACTCCTGGATTACCACAAGGTGGCACTGTCTATGTAGCAGCGGCGGATGGTGAGTTGATGGTATCTTTGATTCAATCTAATTACCAGGGTTTCGGTAGTGGCATTCTTCCCGAAGGTACTGGTATTGCTCTACAAAATCGCGGACATGGGTTTACCTTAGAATCAGGACATGCCAATCAGCTA
Organism: Caldora sp. SIO3E6; assembly: GCA_010672185.1. Classification (GTDB taxonomy): domain Bacteria; phylum Cyanobacteriota; class Cyanobacteriia; order Cyanobacteriales; family Coleofasciculaceae; genus Caldora. The sequence continues at coordinate 8,021 of JAAHHL010000130.1, forward strand.
GCACCGGGCAAGCGTCCCCTGCATACCATTATTCCTGGTTTTTTGACCAAAAATAATCAACCAATTGGACCTTTGGGTGTTATTGGTAAATTTATGCAGCCTCAAGGACATCTGCAAATGGTGGTTAATTTGGTTGATTATGGCATGAATCCTCAAGCAGCTTTAGATGCTCCCAGGTGGCAATTTATCTCTGGTTCTCAAGTTCTTGTAGAATCAACTGTAGCTCCAGAGTTGGTGCAGTCATTGCAACAACTTGGTCATGATGTACGACAAGGACCAGAGAGCTCTTTTGGTAAAGGACAAATTATTATACGACAGAATCAATTACTTACCGCTGCCAGTGAGCCTCGTGCTGATGGTATTGCGATGGCTTGGTAAGGAAGTTTGAATTGTGGCATCTTGCCATTCAACAATTAATAATGAATAATGAACAATGAATAATTACCTCTCCTTAAAAGAAGAGGATTGCAAGTAAGGAATGATTATTTAATTATTTCTTCGTAAACGAAGAGGCTTTAAACCTAATTAAACAATTATTAATTATCAATTATTAATTATTCATTGGTAATTCTAATGCGATCGCTTCTTTGAACTAAGATAACTCTAAAGGCGTTTACCCTGGGAAATTAATCATGGATCGAGCCCAATTTATTAAGGGAATTATAGCTGGTTTAGGGTCTGCTCTAATAGTAGGAGCACTTAACCTCAGTACTTTAGCTATTAGCGGCTCTTGGGATAATTATATTGACAACTTAATTAATCAAACTCGAGATGCCTCAGGTCAAGCCCATGCTGATAAGGCATGTATTATTGGTTTAAATGATGGCTCTTCTTGGACTACATCTGGTCATCCCAATGCTCTGAAATTGTCGTCGCAGGAAGCAGAAAAAATTGCTTCAGTCTTTCGCTCTGGAGACTTCACATCTTTTATGGCAAGTGGTATTCATATTGAGGGGGTAAAGTATCAATTTCTGCGTGAGGAGGACGGTTTGGTGGTCTACGGAAAAAAGAAAGAGCACGGTTCAGTCACCCTTCAGAAATCTAAAACAGCTATCGTAATTGCTCATAGCCCAGAAGGTTCTCAACAAGGTAACTTAAATAAGGGCGTTGGTGTGATTGCGGAATATCTGGAAAGTTTGAATCTTTGAGTATAGTGCGATCGCAGATCTTGTAAACAAGCTAAAATAAAGCTCAAAGCAACAAACAATATCCTTCTAATGGTCGTCCTACAACCTCAATACAGCAAAGAAGAATTTGCTCGACTTGGTGATGCCATATACGAAAATTTGGTACGTCCTCAAGTCGAAGCAGGGAATCACGGCAAGATTGTGGCAATTGATCTGGAAACGGGAGATTTTGAAGTAGACGAGAGTGAAATAGCGGCCTGCGATCGCCTTGAATCACGTCACCCAGATGCTCAAATCTGGATAGTTTGCATTGGTTCTCGCTATGTTCGTCGGTTTGGTGGACGCGGCAAAAATACAACATGATTACAGGAACTGTCAATGCAGACTTTGAACCTATTATTCCCATTGATGAAGCTGATTCAGAACCTCTTATTGGAATCTCATTGATAAAAGGCTATCGACTCATGATAGAAGTCTTTGCAGGAGGTAACGTAGAGCTCCACAAAGTGTGACTGTCTAAGGCAGTAAACGAAGTGCGATCGCTGATCTTGTAGTGGCATTAACCAGTTAAAATGATGCATTAATCAAATTCGGCATCAAAGATCCCCGACTTCTTCTGCCGGTTTGTTGAGTTATATTAATCACTTTCTTCAATAGAGAAGTCGGGGATATAGAATCTGCTCAGTTTATTGTGGAACAGGCATCTTGCCTGTTAAATCTCCCGAAAGGAGTTGACTTTATTCTAATTTTCTACTATTATTTTACAATGGGAAAATGTGCGCACATATATAGTCATTCACACCTAATTTTCTAGGGCACATTCCAGGAAAGGTTGTACCAAGATGAATGTGCTTGATAGTGCTGTTGCGATCGCCTACAACACCAGCGAAGCTCATAGAAGATAATGCTGAGGAATTTAACAGTTACGTCTAATGTGAATTAAATTGCACCTATTCACAATGCACCTTATCCTATGCACGATCGTAGGGGCGGGTTTAGGGATAACTTATACCATTCGACCCAAATATTAGAATCAAAACCCGCCCTGCAACCTCCCCCGTTAACCCAACCCATTGCCCGATAAATCAACAAGCCACCACTTTCAAAGATTTGGGGAATAATTTTACTAATCGCAAGGTTATCGATAGGGCGGGTTTTGTAGTTAGATTATCGTTAAATGGGCTAAATTGTTCCTAAACCCGCCCCTACAAATGTACGGAATTTCATTCTCGAATATAGAATATGGTTCAGTTTATTGTGGAACAGGCATCTTGCCTGTCACCTTTACCGAAAGGAGTTGACGCAGCCCTTCTCCCTGAATCTGCAATGCTTCTAACAAACAATGAGTAAAGGAACCTTGCTGTAGAGCTTCAATTTCGTAGGCTATTTCATTAGGGCTACAAGAGTAAATCGTTACCACTCCTTGCTGTTGCTCACCGCCAATACCCTCTCCTTTACCTCCCTGATGGCGGCAAGCATCTAACAGTAATATCACATTATCAGCTCCCGATCGCCTGAGCCTTTGGGTAACATAATTAATCGATAATGCGGTGTACTTGACATCTCCAGGGTCAGTATCCGAGAGTAACAAATAATCGTGGTTATCATAACGCACACCATGACCCGAAAAAAAGAACCAGAGATTGTCTCCTGGTTCCAGTAAAGGTTCCTCAAACTGTGATCGCAAAAAGCGCCGTACATGTCCAAAAGTCGGCTGAGTAGGAATCGATACGGTACTAGTGGGAATAGCTGGGGAATCGTCGGTAAACAGGAAGACTTCCTCAAAGCCTGCCTCTTGACGGAAAAAATCCTCCATACTCTGGGCATCTCTCTGAGCATATTCTAGAGACTGAAGATTACTGTAATGGTTAATGCCGATTGCGATCGCCCAATTCTTAGCCATTTTGTGGACATGGGATTTCGGTGAATTATGAACTAATATAACTCTAACTGTTAAGAAACAGAATATCTAGGGCTTGCTGAATAAGTAAAAAGTAACAAGTAAAAAGTAACAAGTAAGAAGGAATGAAGCATTTATCCTAGTTTTGAGCACTTGCATTTCCCAAGGTTACCCAGGGATTTCCCATGAAGGTGCAA
>JAAHHL010001300.1 GCA_010672185.1 Caldora sp. SIO3E6
TGAATGGAGTATGGAGTAGTCAACAGATTGTTCAGAGATACTCCGAGCAGAGGATTAAGCCTTTGTAATTTGTGTCAATTAGGAATCTTCAAAAGCTGATTATGATTGCCTCACCACCACAGTCTGATAGCGCCAGCAACCAAAATGCCGCTGCTTCACCAGAGGTATACCAAGGACAATTCGGTGAATTTACTATTACTCAGAGAGATCGCACTGGCGTCATTGTCTATCGTGCCAGCCTACTAGTAGCAGCTTTGAGTTTTGCGATCGCTAGTTGGCTGGTCTTATCTGAGAGTAGTAATCCCGTTGCCATCCGGTTAATTACCCCTCTTTATACAATATTCTGCATTGCCCTGGGGGTTAGTTTAGCTACAATTCACATTTATCTAGTCCCCTTACATCGGCTACTGCAAGTTTTTTGGGGAATTGGTGGCATTGCAGCCATAGCGCTGGCATTCTCTAGTAGCGAACCTCTTGCTTTCTCTGTTTACCATCAGCCGATGATGATTTTGGGTATTGGTTTTACCTTTGCGGCATTAACAGGGATTTATTTCAAAGAAGCTTTTTGCTTCAACCGCTTTGAAACCAAATTGCTCACACCATTAGTACCAATCCTGTTACTGGGACACCTTACCGGTATCCTGTCGGTAGCTTGGGAGCAAATGATGTTAGGCATGTGGGCATTTTTATTTACAGTGTTTGCTCTGCGTAAGCTAGTGCAAGCAATTCCCGACGACATTGGTGATAAGTCAGTATTTACTTACCTCAAAGAACAACGAGCAATCCATGTTAGGAAAGATTAGGACGTGTTTTCCTAGGTGGTCAGTGTTAAGTAATTTACCACTTGCGGTGCAAGCTTTTGTATTTTTGGGCTCAAAAAACTTGCACTCTTACTAGTAATATCTAATGAATTATTGACTTATTACTTATTACTTATTACTTATTACTTATTACTTATTACTTATATGAGGGTGCTATTTTCACCACAAGTTTGAGATGATTGTTATGGGGGATTTAGGATTTTCACTTTACCTATTAGCAGGACTATTCCAAATACTCCTGTCTGCTCAACTGCTATCAGAACTATCAGGCTCACAACACAATCTTGCCTTTTCTGCAACACCTTCTGAGTGGCCAATAGATGCTTTTGAATTGTTTGAACCAGGAATTGGGGAATTGATTAAAACTCAATGTGAAGAGGTTCCTTCTGGTATCGGAATTCCAGCATTTCAACCAGGAATTTTCAAGTCAGATGTCCTGCGGATGCTTGGTGTGCCTAACCAAACGACCAGAGGTTATTGGCCAAATACTCTTGCGGTATCTTATGAGTTAATCCCGGAGCAAGTAAGCTTAGGTTTTTTGTTTGATAAAAACTCTCAAAGGATTCGGCAAACAGAAGCATCTTTTACTAAAAAAGTTGATACGAAGGTTGTCTTACTGACCTTAAATGGCATGTTAGGCTGCCAGATTAATGAGCAAATTGAAGAAGGTTTGCAACAAGTGTGGCAGCGGGAGTCTTGGCATTACGATTTTAAGCTGGATACTCTCAAAGGTGTGATTCATTGGGAAGGAAGCGATCGCATTTACATTGGTATCTGGGAGGCAGACTTACATTGAGAATGGAGAATTGGGAATTGGGAATTGGGAATTGGGGATTGGGAATTGGGAATTGGGAATTGGGAATTGAGAATTGAGAATTGAGAATTGGGAATTGGTTTGTCAACATTGGTTGTACCTTACGGATTCGAGAACTACTATACCAAAAGCAGGACAAACAACCAATAACCAATAACAAATGAACAATGACAAACAACAAACAACTAATAACAAACAACCAATAACAAATAACAAACAACTAATTCCCTCAACTCAACTGCCTCTATACGGTAAAAGAATCCTAGTAACAGCACCTAGAAGTTATGCTTCTCGCTTCTCCCAACAAGTGATAAATCTAGGTGGTTTACCCATTCTTATGCCAACGATTGAAACCTGTTATCTGGAAGATAGTAGTGAGTTAGATACGGCACTCAAAAGAATAGCGGAATTTGATTGGATTGCTTTTACCAGTAGAAACGGAATAGAGGCATTTTGGCAACGGCTGCAAGTTTTGGCTATTCCTATCTCTGCTCTCAAAAATTGTCAATTATGTGCCATAGGTAAGGACTCGGAACGATGGTCGGCTTTGGGTGTGAGAGTAGATTTAGTTCCCGGAGAATCGAGTCCCCAGGGAATAATTACAGAATTGTCTAAAATTGCCGATATTCAGCACCAAACCGTGTTAGTACCGGTTCCTGAAGTTATCGGTGTACCAGAGCCTGATATTGTACCCAATTTTGTAGCCGGTTTGCAGCAATTGGGTATGGAAGTCACTCCTGTACCTACCTATACTACTCGGTGTTT
>JAAHHL010001301.1 GCA_010672185.1 Caldora sp. SIO3E6
ATGCGCAGGAAGTTCGGCGTCGCCTCAACCAGCTCGTCGGGCGCGATGTATTCGATGGCACGCTCGAGGCTGTATTCACGGGGCGGGGCGAGCTTTGTTGTCTGGTCCTTGGTCGCGGAGCGGATGTTGTCGAGCTTCTTCGCCTTCACCGGGTTGACGGGGAGGTCTTCCTTGCGCGGGTTCTCGCCGACGATCAATCTTCCTCTTGATAGATCGTAGGGACTAACTTCTACCTTGACGCGATCGCCGGGCAAGATTTTGATGTAATTCCGGCGGATTTTTCCCGATATATGAGCAAGGACATTGAGCTCATTGTCGAGATCGACACGAAACATCGCATTAGGTAAAGATTCAGTCACTGTACCTTCTATTTCAATTAAGTCTTGTTTAGACAATGTATTAATCCTCAAATAATCTAATGTTGTTACTCACCCCCATAGACTCCAAACTTATGAGTGTTTATCCAGGGATACTTAACATATTTTATCAAATTCCTTACTCAAAGTAGTTGAGATAATCCCTTTAGGAACAAACAAGCTGTTTGAGATACTCTGTCACTGACTCTACCGGTTGATCACCATTAATAGCAGTTAAAACTGAGCGATCGCGATAAAAACCAATTATTGGTTCTGTCTGATTGTGATAAACTTCCAGACGTCTCCGAATTGTATCTTCATTATCATCTGACCTTCCCTCTTTTTGGGCTCGTTCCAAGAGTCGAGCCATTAATACTTCATCGGGAACTTCCAGGTTAATGGCAAAATCACAAGTCTGGTTAAGTTCTTGTAGCAAAGTATCTAGAAAAGATGCTTGGCTAACATTACGGGGGAAACCATCTAAAATCCAACCTTGGTTCGCATCTTGCTGGTTTAAGCGATCGCGGATCAGGTCTAGAATTAAATCATCAGGAACCAACTCTCCGGCATTCATATAAGCCTGAGCTTTTTGACCTAGGGGTGTCTTAGCTTTGAGGGCACTGCGAAGAATATCACCGGTAGAAATATGAGGCACTTGCAATAACTCTGCTAAAAGCTTTGCTTGAGTGCCTTTCCCAGCCCCTGGGGGCCCTAAAAAAATTAATCTTGCCATAATTGTAAAAACAAATTACCCCATTTTTGATTTGACCTGTTTCTTTTTCTTTCCTGCTCCCTGCCTTGCGTGAAATGGGAATTGGGAAATCCTTTGTTTATTAGCTGTTGGTCGTTTTTTACAAAGGACTAACAACCAACAACCAATTAATCTACTGTTTGACCATGCCCTCATAACGTTGGGAAATGACATAGGTCTGAACTTGCTTAGCTGTGTCAATTGCCACACCAACTAAAATCAACAAAGAGGTAGCTCCCAATCCCTGAAGTGTCGTGACTCCAGTGGCACTTTCTACAGCAGTTGGCACCACTGCCACCAATCCCAGGAAAATTGCGCCCAAAAATGTCAGTCGGTTTAATACCTTTTCTACATATTCGCTGGTTGCTCTTCCAGGACGAATCCCAGGAATGCTCGCTCCCATTTTTTTCAGGTTTTGCGACATATCTACTGGATTAACAATCAACGAGGCGTAAAAGTAGCTGAAAAACACAATCAACAGTAAATAGAACAACACATATAGCCAAGGAGTCGGACCATTGGGACTCAAGTAAGTTGCTACTTGTGTCAGAACTTGGCCAACACTTGCGAAGAATCCCTCGCTATCACTGTTAGCTGCTCCAGCCAAAGTACCGGGCAAAAACAAGACAGCTGAGGCAAAGATAATTGGCATCACACCTCCCTGATTTAACCGTAAAGGGAGGTAGTTAGTACGCTCTCGATAGAGGCGCTTACCCACCTGGCGTCTTGCAGAAATAATCGGAATGCGGCGGGTTCCCTCCTGCACAAAGACAATTCCGATGATCATTACCAGGAAGACTAGCAGTAGAATAATCACCCTACCTACGTTTTCTTGACCACCGGCCTGGGCAAATTCGATGGTATCACCCAAAGTTTTGGGCAGAATGGCCACAATATTAAGGAAAATCAAGAGGGAAGCACCGTTACCTATTCCTCTCTCCGTGATTAGCTCCGACAGCCACATCACAAATAATGAACCAGCAGTTAGAGCTAAGGTTGTTTCGGCAATAAATATTGGCCCATAATTAATGGCATAAGGTCTAAGCAGCCCAATAGTAATCCCTAAACTTTGAATCACAGACCAACCCGCTGCTACATAGCGGGTAATTTGAGAGATTTTTCTGCGTCCTGCTTCTCCTTCATTTTTCTGCAAATTTTCTAAAGCAGGGATTGCCGCAGTGAGCAACTGCATAATAATTGAAGCATTAATAAAAGGAATAATACCTAAGGCAAAAATCCCTACTGCGGAAAGTCCACCCCCTGTGAAAATATCCAAAAAT
>JAAHHL010001302.1 GCA_010672185.1 Caldora sp. SIO3E6
TACCTATCAAACTGCGCCAACCCCAGCTGTCAAAAATGTTGAAGAAACCAAGACTCCTATTTTGTCCATTCAAGATCAAGCTCGCTCACTGATGATTGGTTACCAAAAGGCTCTCCAAAGTCGCCAGGAATCAATGTTGAGGCGTTCTGCAGCTGAGCTCGGTTTGACAGTTCACAGCTAAATTAAGCTCATACTAAATCAACCTTGGAAACCCCCGTTATTATGCGGTGGTTTTTTCCTTGTTTTTATGCTGATTGATATTCATCTTAATAGCATTGACCAAAACTATTCAAGCGGTCAAAACTCCTCGAGAAAAAACTGCTCAATATAATTTAGATATCCTTGTCGTCCACCTTTTTTTGTCCAGAACTTAATAGATGATTGAATCCGCTTGAGGCAAGCGACAATTTCTTCTGGTGTTTTGGGTGTCATTTCCTCATCTACCGACTCATCATCTTCATCAGACAATGGTGTTCTACCCAAACGCCATTCGCACATTTGTTTGACTTTTGCCGCAACTTCTTTTGATATCCCTCTAAGGGGACGTGATGAACCTGATCTGCCTGTCACTTCCCTACCATAACTCTGGATTAACCATTCAATAGCTGTCAGTACTTCAGCATCAATTAGCTCCTCTTGCTCCTGATAAGCTTCCATAATCGCAAATTCTATGTTCTGGAGAACATCTTCGTATTCTTCTTCAAAAGTCATTAGTATTCGGTGCTAGGTTCTAGGTGTTAGGTTTTAGAGAATTTTCTACGCGCTTGATACAAGGAAATTGTACCAATGAGCTAAAAAACCTTCCAGGGACGAACTACAAACCCAGATTCACGAGCCATCTGTACATAAAACAACTGCTGAAATCCTTCGCTGTAAGAAGGTTGTACTAACTTCTTAATGGTGACGTAAATTGCTACATCTGGAACTCTAGCTTTTCCTAAGCGTTGCTGGTTGCGCTCCAAGCAACGACGCACTTGGGATTGAAAGTAATAGCCGATAATTTGAGCAGAGTGTTTGTTCCCCAACTCAATCAATGTGGCTCTATCCTCAACTGTCGGGTTAGTATTATCCACTACTACCGAACGTCCTGTCTGAAGTGCTTCTTCTATCAGTTGCGCTTGCCTGCGAGAACGATTTTTGTTGTTGCGGAACAAATCTTTGCTTACCAGTTCGTGGGTTGCCGTAAAATACTGGCGGTAGAATGTACTCTTGCCAGAAGCTTGCAAACCAATAAAGATCACTAATTCCATAATCAATAGTAAGACAACAATGTTGTCAGGTTAGGGCAAAATGGCTCTGGAGATGGATAAATCTAATTTAGAGAAGTTGTTTGTTATACTTTTTTAGTATATAATTTGCAGTTTAAAATAATTGTCGGTGGCACTAACAGATTTCCGCAGTGAGCAGTAATAACTGGTAACTAAGTGAAACCTGGTCACTGATAAGGTGATTTCTAGGAAAAAATGTACCTATCGTAGGGTGTGTTAGCGAAGCGTAACGCACCGCGTCGCGGGTACAATCATTTTCAAAAATCGCCTAAGTGCTTATGGCGTTTGGTTTAGTCCTACTTTTGCGGCAAATCAACGGTGGTGCATTTCTGCCGGAAGAAGTTAAAAAGTCCTTTTAGCATAAACAGTAGTGGAGTGGTTCGCGATGAGCGAGCAATATATAAGTCATAAATGGCAGCAGCCAGCTATTTGCCGCATTTTAGATGCCAATTTAGATCGAGCCAGAGAAGGTCTGCGCATTATAGAGGAGTGGTGTCGCTTTGGAATCAACAATCTCGAGTTTGCCGGTGAGTGTAAGCAAATGCGCCAAGAATTAGCCAGCTGGCATACCCAGGATCTTCGAGACTGGCGGGATACTCCTGGAGATGTTGGTACGGAACTGACTCACCCTGGAGAAGAACAACGCTTGAGCATTCAGCAGGTGTTGCAAGCTAATTTCTGCCGTGTTCAAGAAGCATTACGAGTCTTGGAGGAATATGGCAAACTAAACAGTCCAGTGATGGGAGGTTTGTGTAAGCAGATGCGCTACCAGGTTTATACCCTGGAGAGCAATTTGTTAACATCTCACCGTTATCAACTACTCCAGCGATCGCAACTCTATCTAGTTACTGCTACTAATGAACAGCTGTTTTCCACTGTCGAGGCTGCTCTACAAGGGGGAATTACGATGGTACAGTATCGAGAAAAAACGGCAGATGATACGGTGAAAATTTCCCATGGTCAAAAACTATGCCAACTGTGCCATCACTATGGCGCCCTCTTTATTATGAACGACCGGGTAGATTTAGCCTTGGCAGTTGATGCATCAAGATCCCCGACTTCTCGGTTCAAACTGTAATTAACAAAGACAAACCGGTAGAAGAAGTCGGGGATCTA